>NZ_JAQMIL010000006.1:0-179209 GCF_029990105.1 Bradyrhizobium sp. Arg237L
TCGCGAGCCGCCCCTCATCCGCCGTGAGACGCGCGGAGTTAAATCACTGATTTGCCCGACGGGTTAAGCGGAATATTTTTCGCGCGACGGCTGGACAGACTTTGGTTGATTTGCCCGTCGGGTTGTTATGTCGCACCCAAAGTAGCCACATCGTCATTGCGAGCGGAGCGAAGCAATCCATAGCGCTGCAGGCGGAGGTGTGGATTGCTTCGCGGAGCCTGTCATCGGGCGCGCGTTCGCGCGACCCGTTGGCTCGCAATGACGGAGGTGGTTTACGGTATCCGAGCCTTCGTAGCCCGGGTGGAGCGGAGCGCAACCCGGGGCGTCTGCGGCACTGTTTACGAGCGTCTCCCGGGTTACGCTGGCGCTTCACCCGGGCTACGGTACTAATTAGTTGGGGACGCAGTTCTTGCGGTGGCATCGACGGAATTTGGTGACAGAACGCGCTTTGCCGTGAGCTTGGAGCTCGACGAAGACAGCGGTGGCCAATGGATGTTCGGGAAGTTCTGTTATTGGATCGACGGCAAGATGATTGGAAATTACGAAGAAGGAACCTCTCTTCGTGACACTTTGACCGCGCTGAAATGGATAGTTCACGATTCCGGAAAACGTGAAGATTGCGCGAGGTTCGAGGTGCCGCCCGAGGACGTCTTTGAAGCCATCGATTCATCCATGTATGGGCAGGCTGAAAATGCAAGCAGTGAATCGGACGGCGACGCTACGGCGCGATTCGAAATTTCTCCGCAGATCGATATATTCAATCAGTGGAAGATATATTTGATAGATTGCAGAAGTCAGGCGCGACTGCTGTACAAGAATCTTTCTGATCCCAATGTCAGTGAATTCTTCCTGAAGAGGGCTGAGTTCGATGCGTGCATTCAGCTGGCCTGGGACCAATTAAATGCCCTGTATGATAGAGCGCTTAGCGCGTAGGGGGTAGCCGAGCCCCGGCCGGCGTTGCTTGAACGAGCGACGGGCGGAAGCCGTGACTTTGTCGCAACGAGATGGCGGATTACGCTTCGTCGTCGCGTGTCGAAGCTGCAGAGAACGGGACGCCAATCCGCCCTATGGACTGCGCGAAAAACAGGCAGATTTGATCGCGGTTGCGTGCGAGATATTCAACAACCCGGATTGGCCGATGGACACCGCGCCGGAATGGACGTTCCGGAATGTTCCGCCGCAGTTCGGCTATTGGCTGGGCACCCGCGCCAAACGCGGCTTTGGAACCAATCCGTCGACCTGGCAGAGCGGGCTCCAAGAGCGACGTCCGTAAGCAGCACAACGAGCAACGCACGATGTCGTGAGCGACGGTATTTCTCCGGTAAAATTGGCCTTGATCCGACCAAAAAGGCATTGTGTGTTTGCCTGCGCCGGGCGAGAAACGGCGATTCAACACAATGGTGGCTGGTACAGCGGGAAGGATCGCAGGCAATGCGCAGGAATTTTGGCTTTCTCCTCGGCACGGTCACCGGCGTTGGTCTTACTCTTCTTGTCACCGCCCCGCAGGGCGCCAATCTGGTTGCGGTCGCCAAGGCCGCGGTCCGCTCCGATACCTATTCCCAGCTCAATCTTTTCGGCGACGTGTTCGAGCGCGTCCGGACCGACTATGTCGAGAAGCCCGACGATTCCAAGCTGATCGAGGGCGCCATCAACGGCATGATCACCTCGCTCGATCCGCATTCTCGTTACATGAACGAGAAGGGCTGGACCGACATGCAGGAGACCACCCACGGTGAGTTCGGCGGCCTCGGTATCGAAGTCACGATGGAAGAGGGCTTCATCAAGGTCGTAGCGCCGATCGACGACACGCCGGCCTCGCGCGCCGGCATCATGTCGGGCGACATCATCACCCAGATCGATGACGAACAGATCCAGGGCATGACGCTGGATCAGGCCGTCAACAAGATGAAGGGCCCGCCCAACAGCCAAACCAAGCTGAAGATCGTCCGCAAGGATGCCGACAAGCCGATCGACGTTTCCATCACCCGCGAGATCATCCGCGTGCGCCCGGTGCGCTTCCACGCCGATGGCGGCAATGTCGGCTATATCAGGATCAACTCGTTCAACGAGCAGACCACCGAGGGCCTGCACAAGGCGATCGCCGAAATCTCCAAGGAGATTCCGCAGGACAAGCTTGCCGGCTATGTGATCGACCTGCGCAACAATCCCGGCGGCCTGCTCGACCAGGCGGTGTCGGTGGTGAGTTCGCTGATGGCGCGCGGCGAGGTGGTCTCGACCCGCGGCCGGTTGCCGGAAGAGACGCAGCGCTTCACCGCGCGCGGCGGCGACATGACCAAGGGCAAGCCGCTGGTGGTCCTGATCAACGGCGGCTCGGCTTCTGCCTCCGAGATCGTGGCCGGTGCGCTGCACGACCACAAGCGCGCGACCCTGATCGGCACCCGCACCTTCGGCAAGGGCTCGGTGCAAACCATCATTCCGCTCGGGGCTGGCAATGGCGCGCTGGCGCTGACCACCGCGCGCTATTTCACGCCGTCGGGCCGCTCGATCCAGGCGCAGGGCATCGCGCCCGATATCGAGATCCTGCAGGATGTGCCGGACGAACTGAAGACGCGTGCCGAGATCAAGGGCGAGGCCTCGATGCGCGGGCATCTGGCGGCCGAAGGCACCGAGCAGACCGGCTCGCAATCCTTCGTCCCGCCCGACGAGAAGAACGACAAGGCGCTGAACGCCGCCTACAACCTCCTGCGCGGCGTCACCGTCAATGCCGACGCCAAGAACGCGCCGAAGCGGACGATCCCGAACTGAGGCTATACGGCTGTCTGATCCTCATCCTGAGGAGCTGCGCCTTCGCCACGTCTCCGGACGATGCTACGCATCGCCGGGACAAGGATGAGGCCACCTCACCATGAGGGGCTCACGGCGGAATCGTAGGGGTGGGCAAAGCGAAGCGTGCCCACCATTACGAGCGGAGTGTTGATGGTGGGCACGCTTCGCTTTGCCCACCCTACTGTCGAGCATTCGACTTGACGTCGCCCCGACCGCATTCAATTCGGTTCAGCGCGCGCGGATGGCGGATGAATCGGAGCGGTGGCTTCGCGGCCGCTTGCCGGCCGACCGGATCGGCGGATCCTGAGCCCACATCCCGTCACCCTGGCCGATGTAGCGCTGATAGCCGCCTGTATAGGGGTTGCCCGGACCTTTGTTCTGGCAATTGGCGTAGGGGTAGAACTGCGCGCAATAGCCGGGCTCGGAAATCACCTGCTGTGCCATTGCCGGCGCGCTGACGACGCAGAGCGCTACGGCCGCACCAAGAAGCTTAAAGGCCCACATGGCGTTGCTCCTTCGCGGGAGGTCACGCCAAATGTAACACCGTAAGCGGCGACGCACTCCGAGCTGCCGGGTCACAGCCGCGTGACAGGACGGTCGTGGCGAACGCCATTTGAATCAGCGATCGTCGGCGCGGTAGTGGCCGGACTTGCCGCCCTGCTTCTCGACGAGATGGATCCCTTCGATGCGGACGCCGCGTTCCACCGCCTTGATCATGTCGTAGATGGTGAGGCAGGCGACCGAGACCGCGGTCAGCGCCTCCATCTCGACGCCGGTCGGGCCGGTGACCTTGACGGTCGCCTGCACGATGCAGCCCGGCAGCTTCTCGTCCGGCTCGATATCGACCGTCACTTTCGACAGCGCGAGCGGATGGCAGAGCGGGATCAGTTCCGAGGTGCGCTTGGCCGCCATGATGCCGGCAATGCGGGCAGTGCCGAGCACGTCGCCCTTCTTGGCATTGCCCGAGACGATCAGCTCGAGCGTCGCCTTGCTCATGACGACGCGGCCTTCGGCGACCGCGGTGCGTTCGGTCGCGGGCTTGGCGGAGACGTCGACCATCCGTGCTTCGCCGCTGGCATCGATATGGGTGAGGGCGGGGCCGCCCTTCGACTTCTCCGCCATCGGTCTAACGGGTTCCAGTGGCGCGCGGCGCGCTTTGGCGCGTCAGCAGCGCGCGGGTTGCCGCTGTTACATCGGCCTGACGCATCAGGCTCTCGCCGACCAGGAAGGTCGACATGCCCGCGCGTTCGAGCCGGGCCAGATCGTCCGGCGTGAAGATGCCGCTTTCGCCGACCATCAGCCGCTCCTTCGGGATCAGCGGCGCTAAGGCCTCGCTGGTGGCGAGCGTGGTCTCAAAGGTGCGGAGATTGCGGTTGTTGACGCCGATCATCGGCGAGCGGAGCTTCAGCGCGCGGTCGAGTTCGGCGCGGTCGTGGATTTCGACCAGCACGTCCATGCCGAGCGCGAGCGCGGAATCCTCGATATCCTTGGCTGCGGCGTCATCGAGTGCGGCCATGATGATCAGGATGCAGTCGGCGCCGTGCGCGCGCGCCTCGACCACCTGATAGGTGTCGAACATGAAATCCTTGCGCAGCACCGGCAGATTGGTCGCCGCGCGCGCCGCGACCATGAAATCGAGATGGCCCTGGAACGAGGGCGTATCCGTCAGCACCGACAGGCAGGCCGCGCCCCCGGCCTCATAGGCCTTGGCGAGGACAGGGGGATCGAAATCGGCGCGGATCAGGCCCTTCGATGGCGAGGCCTTCTTGATCTCGGCGATCAGCGCGTAATCGCCGCGAGCCTGCTTCTCACGGATCACGCGCACGAACCCGCGTGGCGGCGACGCCGCCCTGGCGCGCGCCTCGATCTCGGAAAGCGGATGCGCGCGCTTGGCAGCGGCGATCTCCTCGCGCTTGTAGGCTTCGATCTTCTTCAGGATATCGGACATCGCGATCGCCCTATATTTTTGAGCATGATCTTTTCGGAAAACCGGTTTCCACTTTTCCGGATCATGCTCTAGCTGTTTGAAACCGCGATCAGGTGCTTGAGCTTCGCGGCCGCAGCACCGCTATCCAACGAATTGGTCGCCAGCGCGACGCCTTCCTTCAAATCTTTGGCACGACCGGCGACGATCAGCGCCGCGGCGGCGTTGAGCAGCGCGACATCCCGATAGGCGCTCGGCTTGCCATTGAGCACGCTCGAGAGCGCCACCGCATTGGCATCGGCATCGCCGCCCTTCAGCGCCTCGTTGCCGACGCGGCCAAAGCCGGCGTCATCCGGAGTGACTTCGAAGGTTCTGATATCGCCGCCTTCCAGCGCCGCGACGAAGGTCGGGCCGGTGAGGGTGATCTCGTCCAGCCCGTCGGAGCCGTGCACCACCCAGGCCGCTTCCGAGCCGAGGTTCTTCAGGACCTGCGCCAAGGGCTGCACCCATTGCCGCGAGAACACCCCGACCATCTGCCGCTTCACGCCGGCGGGATTGGAGAGCGGGCCGAGCAGGTTGAAGATGGTGCGGGTCGCAAGCTCGACCCGAGTCGGGCCGACATTCTTCATGGCCGGGTGATGGGCGGGGGCGAACATGAAGCCGATGCCTGCTTCCTGGACGCAGCGGCCGACCTCGGCGGGCGTGAGATCGATCTTGACGCCGAGCGAGGCCAGCACGTCGGCAGCGCCCGAGCGCGACGACAGCGCGCGGTTGCCATGTTTTGCGACCGGCACGCCTGTGCCGGCCACGATGAAGGAGGCGCAGGTCGACACGTTCACGGAGCCGGAACCGTCGCCGCCGGTGCCGACCACGTCGACCGCTTCGGCAGGCGCCGTCACCCGCAGCATCTTGCTGCGCATCGCCGACACCGCGCCGGTGATCTCGTCAACGGTCTCGCCGCGCACGCGCAAGGCCATCAGGAGGCCGCCCATCTGTGAGGGCGTGGCTTCGCCCGACATCATGCTGTCGAAGGCGCTTGCCGCTTCGTCGCGCGACAAGGTTGCGCCGGTGGCGACTTTCGCAATTATCGATTTCAGGTCGTCCATCGCGTGCTGGCTCGTGATTCAGTGACACATGATCCGATCGGAAAACCGGTTCCGACTTTTCCGGATCATGCTCAGTTGTTGTTTGCGCCCGTCACCTGTGCGAAGGCGGCCTGATTGATTGTGGTTCCGATGTCGTGTTCGATCTTGTTGACGTATTGCGCGACCTGCTCGTCGGTCAATCCGCGCTGCAGCGCTTCTTTCAACTTCTTCACCTCCTCGGACGAGAGATCGACCGGCGGCACGATGATGTCGGTGACACGGAAGACGACGCGCTCACCGCCGGTGCCCGTGGCCTGACCGACGCCATCCTTGGCGGTGCGGAAGGCCGCCGCGACCACGCTCTCGGGCACGCCCGGCAGCGAGGCGTCGCGGCGGAATTTATCTGATGTCTCGAGCTTGACGCCGAGCGTGGAGGCTTCGTCGGCGAGCTTGCCGCCGGCCTCGACCTTCTTGACGATCTCGGTCGCCTTGTCGCGCAGCCTGGTCGCGATCTGGTCCTCGCGCCATTTCGCCTCGACCTGGGCGCGCACCTCGTCGAGGCTGCGCTCGCGCGACGGCGTCACGCCGAGCACGTCGTACCAGACGTAGCCACCGCGGAACTGGATCGGCTCGTTGTCGACGCCGACATCGCTGCCAAAGGCCTGCGAAACCACATCGAGCCCGGTTGGAATGTTCGCCACGGGCTGGCCGTTCGGCATGCGTCCCGAGCGGTCGACGGCGTCGATGGTGACGGCGGTGAGCCCAAGCTTCTGCGCCGCCTCGACGAGGTTGGCGCCGCCGCCGCGCTCGTCCTCCATCTTGTTGTGGAGATCGGCGACCTTCTCGCGGGCGCGCTCGGCCGCGATCTGCTTCTTGATCTCGCCCGCCATGCTCTCATAGGTCGGTGTCGTGCCCGGCTCGATCTTGCCGACCTTGACCAGCGCCACACCAAAGCGGCCCTGCACCGGCTGGCTGACTTCGCCCGAGGGCAGGGAGAAGGCCGCATCCGCCACCGCCGGATCGAGGATCGCCGACTTCGCGACCATGCCGAGATCGACGTCGGACAGATTGAGGTTGCGCTCCTTGGCGAGGTCGTCGAACGAGGTGGTCGAGGTCAGCCGCGCACGTGCGGCAGTGGCTTCTTCCACGTTCGGAAACACGATCTGCGATACTTCGCGCTTCTCCGGCGTGCCGAGCTGGTTGCGGCGCTGCTCGAATATCTTCTTCGCATCCTCGTCGGAGACCTCGGTCCACTTGCCGATCTCCTCGGGCGTCACGACGACGAAGGCGATCTTGCGGAATTCGGGCGCGCGGAACTGGGCCTTGTGATCCTCGAAATAGGCGGCGAGCGCCTCGGGCGAGGGCGGGTCGATGGTGCCGGCCTGCGCCGCGTCGAGCTTGATGTACTCGATCGAGCGTTGCTCGTTCTGATAGCGGACCAGGGCCTCGATCAACGTCTTTGGCGGTTCGATGCCCGCTCCGATCGTGCCGGCGATCTGGCGGCGGAGGCCGACGCGGCGCTGCTCGGCGAGATAGCGCTGCTCGGTGTAGCCGAACTGGCGGATCACGGACTGGAAGCGCTGCGGCTCGAACTGGCCGTTCAGCCCCTTGAAGTTCGGATCGTTGTAGATCGCGCGCATCGTCTCGTCCCGGGACTGGCCGAGCCGAAGCCGCCTGGCCTCCTCGTCGAGGGCCGCTTCCGCGATCGTCTGCTGCAGCACCTGGCGGTCGAAGCCGAAGGCGCGCGCCTGGTCCGGCGTCAACGGACGGCCGAACTGGCGTCCGACCTGCTGCAACCGGTCGGTGTAGATCTGGCGGAATTGCTCGGTCGAGATTTCGGTGCCGCCAACCGTGGCGAGCGTCGACTGGCCAAATCCCTTGAAGATGTCGGCGATGCCCCAGATTCCGAAACTGACAATCAAAACGCCCATCACCACGGCCATGATAATCTTGCCGAGCCAGTTTGATGAGGCTGTCCGAATTCCTCGAAGCATGGGTCCAACTTGTTTGAAAAGGAGGGGAACCGGGTCGCGCCCGGGGATGATCCGATAAGCGGATTCCTTAAAGCGCGTTACCGAGTTGGGAACGCATCATAAAGTGGCAACTGCGCCGTCGCAACCTAGAGCATGATCCGGAAAAGCGGACCCCGGTTTTCCGGAAAGATCATGCTCAAACAAGAAGCTAACGCGGGACGGCGGATGCCGTCCCGCTATGGCGGCGATTTGTAGCGGTGGACCGCCGGGTCTGGAAGTGACGGCCGGGCTCTGCTAGCGCATGTCGACCACCATTTCTCGGGAATCCTGCCATGACCGACGCCATCCGGCCGCTGATCGCCGGCAACTGGAAAATGAACGGCCTGAAAGCTTCCGCTGATGAATTCGACGCCATGCTGGCGGGGGCCGGCGCGCTTGGCGGCAAGGCCGATCTTTTGGTCTGCCCGCCGGCGACCCTGATTGCCGCCTTTGCGGACAAGGCCCGCGGGTCGAAGGTCGCAGTCGGCGCCCAGGATTGCCATCCCAAGGCGTCGGGCGCCCATACCGGCGACATCTCGGCGGAAATGCTGGCGGATGCCGGCGCCAGCGCCATCATCGTCGGCCATTCCGAGCGTCGCGCCGACCATGGCGAGACCGATGCGCTGGTCCGCCAGAAGGCCGAAGCCGCCTGGCGCGCTGGCCTTACCGCGATCGTCTGCATCGGCGAGACCCGCGAGCAGCGCGATGCGGGGCAGGCGCTCGGCGTCTGCGGCACCCAGCTCAAGGGCTCGCTGCCTGACGGCTCGACCGCGGCCAAGCTGGTGCTCGCCTACGAGCCGGTCTGGGCGATCGGCACCGGGCTGACCCCTACGGTGCGGGATGTCGAGCAAGTTCATAAGTTTATCCGGAGTGTCTTGACGGATCGCTTCAAAGGGGAGGGCGTAAACATCCGGATTCTCTACGGCGGCTCCGTAAAACCCTCGAATGCGGCCGAACTCTTGAGCGTCGCCAACGTCAACGGCGCGCTGGTCGGCGGCGCCAGCCTGAAGTCTGCCGATTTCCTTGCGATCGCAGCGGGCGCTCCCTAGCTGAACTGTGGCGGTTATTGGGGTGGCGTTGCCGGTCCCGATCGTGTAACACCGCGCAACTTCAGGAAAACCCGCTGATAGCGCGTGAGCCGCCGGAACCCGGCGCTCTAGGCTTGCGACGGAAGGTCACAATGCAGACTGTCGTCATCGTCATCCACCTCATGATCGTCTCCGTGATGATCGGCGCCGTGCTGCTGCAGAAATCAGAGGGCGGCGGCCTTGGCATGGGTGGGGGCGCGGGCTTCATGTCGAGCCGCGGCACCGCCAACCTGCTGACGCGGACCACCGCGGTCCTGGCGGTGTTGTTCTTCGCGACCAGCCTGTTCCTGTCCTGGCATGCCGGTCTCAGCCGGCAGCCCACCTCGATCATCGGCACCGGCGCGCCGGCGCCGACGCAGCAGCCTGTCGGCGGCGCGCCGATCACGCCGCCGACCTCCGGCGGCATCCTGGATTCGCTGAAGAAGGCCGACGAGCAGCAGGCGCCGCAGGCGCCTGCCGGCCCGCAGGCGCCGCGCTCGCAATAATGCGGGGTGGCTATGCAGGGTGAAGGACTGGCATCCTGCGTCAGGAAGCCCCATTAAGGCCCTGACCAAGCAGTAAAATTCACGTCACTCACAGCCCGGCATTATGTTTGCCGGGACAACACGAATCATTTTGGCGAATCGCCACCGTGGAGATAAAGGTTAGGCCCCATGGCGCGGTACATATTCATCACCGGCGGCGTGGTCTCCTCACTCGGCAAGGGTCTGGCTTCAGCGGCACTAGGTGCCCTGCTGCAGGCACGCGGGTATAAGGTCCGCCTCCGCAAGCTCGATCCCTATCTCAACCTCGATCCCGGAACGATGTCGCCGTACCAGCACGGCGAAGTATTCGTGACCGACGACGGCGCCGAGACCGATCTCGATCTCGGCCACTACGAGCGCTTCACCGGGCGGCCGGCGACCAAGGCCGACAACATCACCACCGGGCGCATCTACCAGGACATCATCTCAAAGGAACGCCGCGGCGATTATCTCGGCGCCACCATCCAGGTGGTTCCGCACGTCACCAACGCGATCAAGGAATTCGTGCTCGACGGCAATGACGGCTATGATTTCGTCCTGGTCGAGATCGGCGGCACGGTCGGCGACATCGAGGGCCTGCCGTTCTTCGAGGCGATCCGCCAGCTCAAGAACGAATTGCCGCGCGATCATGCGGTCTACATTCATCTGACGCTTTTGCCGTACATCCCAAGTGCAGGCGAGCTCAAGACAAAACCGACCCAGCATTCGGTGAAGGAATTGCGCTCGATCGGCATCCAGCCGGACATCCTGCTCTGCCGCACCGATCGCGAGATTCCGAAGGAGGAGCGGCGCAAGCTCGGGCTGTTCTGCAACGTGCGCGAAAGCGCTGTCATCGAGGCGCGCGACGTCGACAACATCTATGCCGTGCCCGAGGCCTATCACGCCGCAGGCCTCGACGACGAGGTGCTGGCCGCCTTCGGGATCGCGCCGAAGATTCCGCCGGCGCTGCAGAGCTGGCACGTCATCAACGAGCGCGTCCGCAACCCCGAGGGCGCGGTGACGATCGCGATCGTCGGCAAATATACCGGCATGAAGGATGCCTATAAGTCGCTGATCGAGGCGCTCTCCCACGGCGGCATCGCCAACAAGGTGAAGGTCAATCTCGACTGGATCGAGAGCGAGGTGTTCGAGAACGAAGACCCCGCGCCATTCCTCGAGCACGTCAACGGCATCCTGGTGCCCGGCGGCTTCGGCCAGCGCGGCGCGGAAGGGAAGATCAGGGCGGCGCAATTCGCGCGCGAGCGCGACGTGCCGTATTTCGGGATCTGCTTCGGCATGCAGATGGCGGTGATCGAGGCCGCGCGCAATCTGGTGGGCATCGAGCAGGCCAATTCGACCGAATTCGGCCCGACGCCTGAGCCGTTGGTCGGCCTGATGACGGAATGGCTGCGCGGCAACGAACTGGAGAAGCGGTCGCAGGCTGGCGATCTCGGCGGCACCATGCGGCTTGGCGCGTACCCTGCGGTCCTCAAGCGCGGCAGCCGCGTTTCCGAAGTCTATGGCGGCGCCACCGAAATCTCCGAGCGCCATCGGCACCGCTACGAGGTCAACACGGCCTACAAGGACCGGCTCGAGCAGCACGGCCTGCGCTTCTCCGGTCTCTCACCCGACGGCGTGCTGCCGGAGATCGTGGAATATGAGGACCATCCCTGGTTCATCGGCGTGCAATTCCACCCGGAGCTGAAATCACGCCCCTTCGAGCCGCACCCGCTGTTCGCCTCGTTCATCCAGGCAGCAATGGCACAGAGCCGATTGGTGTAGGCTGTAGGGTGGGCAAAGTGAAGCGTGCCTAATCTATGCTCGCCTGGAAGGAGCCCCACGCTCCAACCTATCTCCTCACCCTGAGGAGGTCGCGTAGCGACCGTCTCGAAGGGGTGAGGCCACCGACGGGGCCTCATGGTTCGAGACGCGCTACGCGCTCCTCACCATGAGGGGCGACATTTCCGATGCGATGGTGGGCACGCTGCGCTTTGCCTACCCTACGATTAAACTACAACTGAACCGCATGAAGTTATGCGCGCGCCGCCGCGGGGCGTGCACGGACCGATCAAGACAGCCTTCCTCGCAACGGCTATAACAGCCACGCTAAGCGCACAAGAACAGGGAGGGACTGCCGAATGATCTACGAAACCCGCGTCTATCGCTGCCTGCCGGGCCGGCTGCCCGCGCTGCTCAAGCGCTTCGACACCATCACGCTCAAGCTGTGGGAGAAGCACGGCATCAAGCAGGTCGGTTTCTTCACGACGCTGGTCGGCGAATCCAATCAGGAACTGACCTACATCCTGGCCTGGGAATCGCTTGCCGATCGCGAGAAGAAATGGACTGCGTTCCAGACCGATCCGGAATGGATTTCGGCGCGGGCCAAGACCGAAGAGGATGGCCAGATCGTCGGCAACATCGTCAACCAGTTGCTGGTGCCGACCTCATTCTCCGCGCTGAAGTGAGGTTCAGCGCGCCCCCCGATATTCCAGATGTAACCGGGGTTGATCCTGATGTCGCGGACCGGCATGGTCCGCGCGAAATTGAAAGGACACACCGTTGAACGCCAAGACCACGGCCGCCCCGATCGTCAGTGTCGGCCCGGTCAAGTTCGGCAATGACCTGCCGATCTCGATCGTCGCCGGGCCCTGCCAGCTCGAGAGCCGGGCGCATGCCCTGGAGGTGGCCGGCGCGCTGAAGGAGATCGCGGGCCGCCTGAACGTTGGTCTCGTCTACAAGACGTCCTTCGACAAGGCCAACCGCACCAGTGCATCCGCCGCGCGCGGCATCGGGCTGACCGAGGCGCTGCCAATCTTTGCCGAGATCCGCTCCTCGCTCGGCCTGCCTGTTTTGACCGACGTGCACGAGCCTGCACAATGCGCCGAGGTGGCGCCGGCGGTCGACGTGCTGCAGATTCCGGCCTTCCTCTGCCGTCAAACCGATCTGCTGCTTGCGGCAGCGGCAACCGGCAAGGTCGTCAATGTCAAGAAGGGCCAGTTCCTGGCGCCGTGGGATATGGCCAATGTGGTTGCAAAACTGACAGGCGCCAACAACCCGAACGTGCTGGTGACCGAGCGTGGCGTGTCCTTCGGCTACAACACGCTGGTCTCCGACATGCGCGCGCTGCCGATCCTGGCGCGCACCACCGGCGCGCCAGTCATCTTCGATGCCACCCATTCGGTGCAGCAGCCGGGCGGGAAGGGGGCATCCTCGGGCGGCGAGCGCGAATTCGTCCCCGTGCTGGCGCGCGCCGCCGTGGCGGTCGGCGTTGCCGGCGTCTTCATCGAGACCCATCCCGATCCCGACCGCGCTCCATCCGACGGACCGAACATGGTGCCGCTCCGCGAGTTCGAGGGGCTAGTCAGGACGCTGATGGAATTCGACGCGCTGGCCAAGAAGACGGCGCGTTGAGGGGGCAGGTGCGAAGGTCGTGACCGCAACTGGCCGTCTTCCACCGGCGCTCAATATCATTGCGATCGCGACCTTTGCCGCGAGTCTTTCGGCGCGGGCGCTCGATCCCGTGCTCCCACATGTCGCCGACGAATTCGGCGTCAGCATCGCCACCGCCGCAAGCTTCGCCGCGGTGTTCGCCTTCACCTTCGCAATCGTCCAGCCGCTGCTGGGCGCTGCCGCCGACCTGTTCGGCAAGGCGCGGCTGATGATCATCTGCCTCGTGCTGCTCGGGCTCGCCAACATTCTCGGCGCGCTATCGACATCGTTCTCGATGCTGTTCGCCAGCCGAATCCTCGCCGGCATCGGCTCCGGCGGCGTGTTTCCGGTCGCGCTCGGGCTGACCAGCGATCTCGTGGCACCCGATAAGCGCCAGGTCGCAATCGGGCGGACGCTCGCGGGCGCAATGACCGGCAACCTCCTGGGCGCTTCGGCTTCCGGCCTGATCGGCGATTTCCTCGGCTGGCGCGGCGTGCTCGCCGTGCTCGGTGCCCTTGTCGTGCTGGCTTCGGTTGCGGTGCTAGCCGGCTTCCGCGGCGCGAAGCTCGCGCATCCGCCCAAGACGAGCTTTTCTGCCTTGAGGCAGGGCTACCGCACCATCTTCACCAATCCGAACGCGCCGATCTGCTATTCCGCTGTCTTCATCGAAGGCTGCTGCGTGCTCGGCCTGTTTCCGTTCGTGGCGTCGTTCCTGTTTGATCTCGGCGAAACCTCGCTGTCGATCGCGGGCATCGTCATCGCGGGGTTCGCGGTGGGCGGCTTGTTCTACACCATGACCGTGTCGCACTTTCTCCCACGGCTCGGCGTGAAGGGCATGATGATCGCCGGCGCGACGCTGGTCGGCGTCCAGCTTGTTGCCGTCGCGTTCAGTCCCGGCTGGAAGATCCAGGCGCTGAGCCTGCTGGCGATGGGCTGGGGCTTCTACATGATCCATGGTTGCCTGCAGGTATTCGCCAGCGAATTGTCGGTGGAGGCGCGTGCGACCGCGATGTCCCTGCATTCGTTCTTTTTCTTCATGGGGCAGACCGTGGGCCCAATCGCCTATGGCTTCGGCCTCGCGCATGCCGGCAAGCTGCCGACTTTGCTGACGTCAGCCGTGATCATGATCGCGCTGGGACTGGCCTGCGCAACATTGCTGAAGCAAAGGATTCCGGCGGATGCCGCCGGTCGTCCCGATGTCGAACCTTGACGCCGAGCCAACGCGGCCAGCTCGGTGGTAAAGATATCTCAGATATCAGTTCTTGCTTTCTTGACATCATTAATTAGGATGGAAGCGGCATATTTGATGCGCGCTGGAAAGCGCTTCGGCGGCCAGGCTGATGATCACTGCAGGGCAAATGCGGGCGGCCAGGGGTCTGTTGGGAATTGACCAACGGCAGCTTGCTGATCTCTCCGGACTGTCGGTTCCTACGATCCAACGCATGGAAGCGAGCGACACCGTGGTTCGCGGCAATGTCGATTCGCTGATGAAGTTGATCACCGCGCTCGAGAAAGCCGGGATCGAGCTGATCAGCGAGGGGACGGCAAGCAGCGGGCAGGGCCGCGGGGTGCGGCTGAAGGATCGAGCGGCATCAGACAATGCCTCGCCAGGTGACCGTTCCAACGACAAGGTGGCGGGAGGTCGGATGCCCTGATGATGTCGGCGGTCGCTCTCCAGATGTCGTGCGTCGCGGCGCTCCTGGCGGCTGCCGCGCTGGCGATCGTGTTGAGCCGCTCAAGGAATGCCGCCGGCCTCATCTACGGCATGACGATAACCATCTCTGTCGTCGCGACTGCAGCCGCGATGAACTGGTTGGTCAGGGGCGGGCCGGAAGCCTCCGCGCTCGTCCTGCCGGTCGGGCTGCCATGGCTCGGCGCGCATTTCCGCCTGGATAATCTCGCTTCCTTCTTTCTGGTCGTCGTCAATTTCGGTGGAGCGGCCGCAAGCCTCTACGGTCTTGGTTACGGCCACCATGAAACCGAGCCGCACCGGGTGCTTCCGTTCTTTCCGGCGTTTCTTGCCGGCATGAACCTCGTGATCCTGGCCGACGATGCGTTTTCCTTCCTGCTCTGCTGGGAGTTCATGTCGCTGGCGTCATGGGCGCTGGTGCTCGCGCATCACCGCGAACCCGGAAATGCCGCGGCGGGCTACGTCTATCTGGTGATGGCAAGCTTCGGTACGCTGGCATTGCTGCTGGCCTTTGGCCTCTTGGCGGGACCGGCGGGCGATTATGGATTTGCGGCCATCCGCGCCGCGCAACATGCGCTCGGCGCCGTCGGACTGGTCCTGATCCTGATGCTGCTCGGTGCTGGCTCCAAGGCCGGCCTGGTGCCATTGCACGTCTGGCTGCCGCTGGCGCATCCGGCGGCTCCGAGCCATGTCTCGGCGCTGATGAGCGGTGTCATGACCAAGGTCGCGATCTACGGCTTCATCCGTGTCGTCTTCGATCTGTTGGGACAGCCGGCCTGGTGGATGAGCGTGATCGTTCTTTTCCTTGGCGCCGTCACAGCCGTGATGGGGATTCTCTACGCCATGATGGAGCAGGACCTGAAACGCTTGTTGGCCTACAGCACCATCGAAAACGTCGGCGTGATCTTCGTCGGCCTCGGCCTTGCGCTGGGGTTCCAGGCCAACGGCTTGCGCCTCGCGGCCGCGCTCGCGTTCACCGCGGCGCTGTTTCACGTGCTCAACCACTCGCTGTTCAAGAGCCTGTTGTTCTTCGGCGCCGGCGCCGTGCTGACCTCGACCGGCGAGCGGGACATGGACAGGCTGGGCGGCCTGATCCACCGCATGCCAAAGACGAGCTTCGCCGTGCTGGTCGGCTGCGTCGCGATCTCGGCGCTTCCGCCATTCAACGGCTTCGTTTCGGAATGGCTGATGTTCCAGGCCGTGCTGCAAAGTCCGGACCTGCCGCAATGGGCGCTGAAGATCATGGTGCCCGCGGTCGGTGCGGCGCTGGCCCTTGCGGCAGCGCTGGCGGCGGCCTGTTTCGTCAAGGCTTATGGTGTCACGTTCCTCGGGCGGCCGCGCAGCGCGCCAGCAGAGACGGCGGGCGAAGTCGATCGCTATTCGCTCACTGCGATGTTCATTCTTGCCGCCTTGTGCCTGTTCGCCGGCATCCTGCCGGGCCTGGTGATCGACGCGCTTTCGCCCGTCAGCATCGACATCGTCGGTGGCCGCATGCCGGTCCAGGCCAACGAAGCCTGGCTCTCGATCGTGCCGATCGCCGACAGCCGCAGTTCATATAACGGACTGTTGGTGATGGTGTTCATCACGATCTGTGCCTCGTCGGCCGCGTTCTTCATCCATCGCTTCGCTTCCCGCGCGCTGAGGCGAGGGCCGGCGTGGGGGTGCGGATTTTCCGATCCCGTACCGGCTGCGCAATATTCCGGCGAAAGCTTCGCCCAGCCGATCCGCCGCGTGTTCGGTGCGCTCGCCTTCCATGCCCGCGATCACGTCGCGATGCCGCCTCCGGGAGATACAAGGCCGGCGCGCCTCAGGATCGAACTGCATGATCTGGTGTGGGAGCGAGGCTATCGGCCGATCGCAGAGGCGGTCGGCTTTTCCGCCGGGTGGCTCAATCGCCTGCAATTCCTGACCATCCGCCGCTATCTCAGTCTTGTTTTCGCAACGCTCGTCACGCTGCTGCTGGTGCTCGCGATATGGTCGTGATCTCCGACATCATGGTTCAGGGCGCGCAGATGCTGCTGGTGCTGCTGCTCGCGCCGCTGCTGACCGGCTTCGTGCGCAAGGTCAAGGCCCGCCTGGTGCGCCGCGAGGGAGCTTCGGTCTTTCAGCCTTACCGCGACCTGCTGCGGCTGATGCGCAAGGAAGTGGTGCTCGCCGACAATGCGTCGTGGCTGTTCCGGGTAACGCCCTACGTGACCTTTGCCGCGATCTGGGTTGCCGCTGCCCTGGTGCCGACGTTCGCGACCGGCCTTCTGTTCAACTGGACGGCGGACCTGATCGCCATCGTCGCGCTGCTCGGAAGCGCGCGCTTCTTCCTGGCGCTCGCGGGCATGGATGTCGGCACCAGCTTCGGCGGCATCGGCTCCAGCCGCGAAGTCATGATCGCCGCGCTGGCGGAGCCGGCGATGCTGCTGATGGTGTTCTGCCTGGCTTTGGTCGCCGGGTCGACGCAACTGTCGACTGTCGCGAACGTCCTGGCCTCGTCCTACGTCGGACTACGGGTATCGCTTGGAATGGCGCTGATTGCGCTGATCATGGTCGCGCTGGCGGAGAACGGGCGCATCCCGATCGACAATCCGGCGACGCATCTCGAGCTGACCATGGTCCATGAGGCGATGGTTCTCGAATATTCGGGACGCCATCTCGCGATGATCGAATTCGGCGCCTTCCTCAAGCTGCTACTCTACATTTCGCTGATCGCCTGCGTGTTCATGCCCTGGAAGATCGCGGTGTTTGGCTCCGGCACGGTGGCGGCCTACGCGATCGGTGCCGGCGCCTATCTCGTCAAGCTCGCGGTTGCAGGTTTCCTGCTGGCGCTGTTCGAGACGGCGACGGCGAAAATGCGGGTGTTCCGCGTTCCGCAGTTCCTGGGCGCCGCGCTGATGCTCGGCCTGCTTGGAACGCTGCTGCTGTTCGTGTCGAGGAGCTTCTGATGCAATTGCACAGTCTCGCCTTCGACGTTTCCCATACGCTCGCCGGCGGGCTGGTCCTGATCAGTTTCCTGATGCTGTACCAGGACCGGCTCTATTCGTTGCTCAATGTGTTTGCGCTGCACGCCGTGGTGCTCGCACTTTCAGTCGCTTGGCAGGCCTTCATCCAGGACGCGCCGCATCTCTACGTCACGGCAGCCATCGCGCTGGTCTTCAAGGCGATCATCATCCCGGTGGCGTTGCATCATATCGTGCAGCGGCTCGGAATCCACCGCGACATCGAGGCCGCAGTCGGAATCGGTCCGACCATGCTGGCCGGGATGGGGCTGGTGGCGCTCTCGATGGTGCTGATGCTGCGGGTCACGCCGGAGGCAGACCCATTGGCGCGCGAGGACCTGGCGTTCGCGCTCTCGGTCGTGCTGCTCGGACTGTTGGTCATGGTGACACGGCGCAACGCCGTGAGCCAGGTGGTCGGCTTCATGTCGCTGGAGAACGGGCTGGTGCTGGCGGCCACCGGCGCCAAGGGCATGCCGCTCGTGGTCGAGATCAGCGTGGCATTCTCGATCCTGATCGCGTTCATCGTGATCGGCATCTTTCTGTTCCGGATTCGGGAGCGGTTCGATTCCGTCGACGTCTCCACGCTCGATGACTTCCGGGGAGAGCGGCGATGACCGGGCTCTCGTTCGATCCCGCGGCGGCCGTGCTGTGGATCCCGGCTGCATCGGCGCTGCTGCTCGCTGCGTTGCCCGACTACCGCCTGACGGCGCGCCTCAACATCGTGGCCAGTTTGGCGACCTTCGTTGCGGCGCTGTCGCTGTTCCTGATCGATCGTCCGCCGCCCGGGGCCTATCTGCTGGTGGACGACCTCAACATCGTCTTCATCGTCCTCAATACCTTCGTCGGATTCACGACCAGCATCTTCAGCGCAGGCTACATCGCGCATGAACTTGAAACCGGGCGGCTGACGCCGGTCTATCTGCGCTTCTACCACGCGATGTATCAGACCATGATGTTCGGCATGAATCTCGCATTCGTGTCGAACAATATCGGGCTGATGTGGGTCGCCGTCGAGGTGGCGACACTGACGACGGTGCTGATGGTCGGTATCTACCGAACGCATGCGGCGCTCGAGGCGGCCTGGAAATATTTCATCCTCGGCAGCGTCGGGATTGCGTTCGCGCTGTTCGGGACGATCCTGGTTTACATGGCGGCGCGACCGATCGTGGGCGAGGGGCCGGACGCCATGGTGTGGACCGTATTGGTCGGGCAGACCGCGAAGTTCGATCCGGCATTGCTCAACGTGGCCTTCGTCTTCCTGCTGCTCGGCTACGGCACGAAAGTGGGCCTGGCGCCGCTGCATGCGTGGCTTCCCGATGCGCATGCAGAAGGCCCGACGCCGATATCGGCGGTCTTGTCGGGACTCCTGCTCAACGTCGCGCTCTACGCGCTGTTGCGCTTCAAGATCCTGCTCGCCGCCAGCCCCGGTGCGATCGCGCCGGGCCCGCTGATGGTGACGATGGGGCTGATTTCCGTTGTGTTCGCTGCGTTCATGCTCTACCGGCGGCGCGACATCAAGCGCCTGTTCGCGTACTCGTCGATCGAGCACATGGGCATCATCGTGTTCGCATTCGGAATGGGCGGTCCGCTGGCCAACTTCGCCGGCCTGCTGCACATGGTGATGCACAGCCTGACGAAGTCGGCGATCTTCTTCGCCGTCGGTCACATTTCGCAGATCAAGGGCACGCAGCGCATTGCGCGGATACGGGGATTGACGGTGACCCATCCGGCGCTCGGGTGGGGGCTCGTGGTGGGTGTCGTAGCGATCGCCGGACTTCCGCCGCTCGGCATCTTCATGAGCGAATTCCTGGTCGTGAGTTCGACATTCGCGCGGCAGCCTTTGCTCGCCCTCGTGCTTGTCTTCGGCATCCTGGTCGCGTTCGGCGCACTGATCCTTCGTCTGACCAATGTCGCATTCGGCGAGCCGCGCGGCAGCAAGGCGCCGGCGGACGCTTCCTATCTGCCGATGTTTGCGCATCTCGCGCTGGTGCTGATCGCGGGCATCTATTTTCCTGGCCCGCTCGTCGACTGGTTTCAACATGTGGCGCGGCTCCTAGGATAGAGTGAGGAGGTCAGGCCATGCCCTCGCTGATTGATCTCGTCCTGACCGGCCGCCCGGCCGAGCGCCACGCGCCCTGGCGGCGGGCGATCGTCGACGCTGACACCTGGAATCTCGCCGCCGGCGAATTGGCGTCCGGCCGATGGAGCCTGCTCGGCCTGTGGGGTGAGCAAGCGATGGTGCACATGGCGGTGCGGGAGGAGGAGGCCGCGGAGATCGCAGTCCTCAGCCTCGAATGTGCGGACCGGCGTTTTCCGTCGATCGGACGGCATCACCCGCCGGCGCTTCGTCCTGAGCGCACCATCACTGATTTGTTTGGTCTTACGGCTGAGGGCTCGCCCGATGCGCGCCCGTGGCTCGATCACGGCGAGTGGGGCGTCCGGCATCCGCTCGGCGATTCCGTCGCGTCGCCTGTCAACTCGGCAGCCTACGCGTTTCTTTCCGCCGACGGCCCGGGCCTGCATCAGATCGCGGTCGGGCCGGTGCATGCCGGCATCATCGAGCCCGGGCACTTCCGCTTCAGTGCAAGCGGGGAAACCGTGGTCCGGCTCGAGCAGCGTCTTGGTTACGTCCACAAGGGCATCGACGGACTGATGGTGGGAGCGGACATCGATCGGGCGGTCCGGCTCGCCGGCCGTGTCTCCGGAGACAGCACGGTTGCTTACGCGCTCGCGTTCTCGCAGGCAGTGGAGGCGGCGCTGGGGCTCAAGGCGCCGTCCCGCGCGGTCTGGCTGCGGGCGCTGCTTGCGGAGCTTGAGCGGCTGGCCAATCATCTCGGCGACATCGGCGCCATCTGCAACGACGCGTCGTTCAACCTGATGCAGGCCCATTGCAACATCCTGCGCGAAGGAATCCTCCGCGCGGCCGATAGCGCCTTCGGTCACCGCCTGATGCGGGACATCATCGTTCCCGGCGGCATCGTCCGTGATCTCGACGAAAGCGGACGAGCAGCGATCCGCACGGTTCTCGACGATATCAGGCGGCGCTTTCCGGCGCTGATCGAGCTCTACGACAACACGGCATCGCTGCAGGATCGCACCGTCGCTACCGGGATCGTCACGGCGGCTCTGGCAAGACAATATGCTGCGGGCGGCTATGTCGGCCGCGCGTCCGGACGCGTGTTCGATGCCCGTCGCAGTCCGGGCTACGCTCCGTATGATGCGCTGCGCTTCGAGGTGCCGGTGCTCGACGACGGCGATGTGAACGCACGCATCTGGATCCGAATTCGCGAAGTCGAGCAGAGCCTGTCCTTGACGGGGCAGATCCTGGACCGGCTGCCCGACGGTGAACTGCGCGTGCCGGTGCCCTCCCAAGCGGCGCCGCGAGAGGGCATGGCATTGGTCGAAGGCTTCAGGGGCGACATCATGGTGTGGCTCCGGCTCGCTGGCGGCAGGATCGACCGCTGTTATCTCCGCGACCCATCCTGGTTTCAGTGGCCGCTGCTGGAAGCGGCCATCGAGAACAACATCGTCGCGGATTTTCCACTCTGCAACAAATCGTTCAACTGCTCCTATTCCGGGCATGACGTTTAGGAGAAGACATGCGCAAGCTTCTCTTTCAGAGTCTGTTCCGAAGCCCGCTCGCGGAGCAGCCGCCGCTGCCAGAACAAGCCGCCGTCGACGAACTGGCGGCGGCGTTCCAGCGTGCGGCGCGGCGGCGCCTCGGCAGAAGCCTGTCGATCCGCGAAATCGATGCCGGCTCGTGCAACGGCTGTGAGCTCGAGATTCACGCGCTCAGCAATGCCTACTACGACGTCGAGCGCTTCGGAATCCGCTTCGTTGCTTCGCCGCGCCACGCTGATGTGCTGATGGTGACCGGGCCGGTGACGAAGAACATGCGCGAGGCGCTGGAGCGGACCTATCATGCGACCCCCAATCCGAAATGGGTCGTCGCCGTCGGTGATTGTGCGCGCGACGGCGGTTGCTTTGCCGGCAGCTATGCGGTCGTCGGAGGAGTCTCGCAGGTCGTTCCCGTCGATCTTCATATTCCCGGTTGTCCGCCGTCGCCGGTCAAGATCCTGCAGGGACTGCTCTCTCTGCTCGATCGTACGGCGGCAAATGGCAGTTCGAGTTGAGGGGCGGGGAACGACTTCAGTTGTTCGAGGCCGGCCTGGTCGCCGGGTGTGTTCAAGTCGCTGTCGTCCTCGTGGTCACGCCGCTCGTGATCTCGTTCGCGTCGGGCTCCGATAACGACCGGGCATTTTCCGTCGTTGCGTCGCTGCGATCGGTCTACCTGTTGTTGGCCGCAGGGGTGGCGCTGACCAAGTGCCGCTATGTTGCGTCGACGAGCGCGCGAATCCGCCACGCGTCGCGCCGGCTATCGCCGTCGGAGCCGGAGCGCGTCGCCGGCACGCTCGCGATATGTCTGCTGGTTGCGGCCTTCGGATGCGCGTCGTTCGCCCTCCAGCCGCCGCCGGACATGCTGACGGCCATGAATTGGCATCTCGGCGGTCACAATGCCGGCCCCATCGTGTGGCCGGCATTGATGAGCGTGGGGGTGGCGGGCTTCGGCTCGAATGCCCATGCCGCGGTCGATGCCTATCGGCTCTGACCGCGAAAAGGGTGTGGTTCAGCCCCGCCCGCGATAGGGCGCGACGCCCTGGTCGGGGACCCAAACGCCCTTGGGCAGGCGCCCGGTCTGGAAGAACACGTCGATTGGAATGCCGCCGCGCGGATACCAATAGCCGCCGATGCGGAGCCATTTCGGCTTGATCTCGCTTGCGATCCGCTTGCCGATCATCACCGTGCAGTCTTCGTGGAAGGCGCCGTGATTGCGGAAGCTCGCGGCGTAGAGCTTCAGCGATTTGGACTCGAGCAGCCAGCGGCCCGGCACGTAGTCGATCACCAGATGCGCGAAATCCGGCTGGCCCGTCACCGGGCAGATCGAGGTGAATTCCGGCACCGCGAACCGCACCAGGTAATCGGTGCCTGCTTGCGGATTGGGGACGCGGTCGAGCACGGCCTTGTCCGGAGTGTCGGGCCATTCGACGGCACGGCCGAGCTGCAGGGGTCTTTGCGCCATGAAATCTGTCCTTCGGGGATCGCTGACATGGACGCAAGCGGGGTTGTTCGTCAACCGTCAAGGCGAGGCGCAAGCGTGTCACATCACGGACGATTGCCATCAGGCTTGCACGGGATCTATGCCGGCGCCGCGGTTTGAATCATGACGAGGCGGTCGTTGCCGGATTCGCCGCCCCAGGTCTCGCCCGGCCGGCCATCGAGCTGCCGCACATTCGCGCCGGGCTTGTCGCTCGGGAACGAGCGAAACGCCTGCGTCAGCGGATCGAAACGTACGATCGCGTTGGCCGAGAAATCGGTGAGCCAGACCTTGTCCTTGTCATCGACATAGACGGCATAAGCGCGCGGGTTGTCGCCCGGCAGTTTCCAGGCCTTCCAGGAGCCATCGGCGGGATCGTGCATCGACACTTGGCCGCTGTTCCATTCGCTGATCCACAGCCGGCTCCGTGAATCCGACCAGATCCGCCGCGCGCCTTGCTTCGGCGTGGGCGGCTCGACCACGTTCGCTCGCCCCGTCGCGAGATCGATCCTGGCGATGTGACTTCCCGCAAGTGAGGCGTACCAGACATCGCCCTTCGGCGTGACCGTGATGCCGTAGGGGCCGACGCCTCTCGGCGCCTCGAATACTTTCATCGCGCCGGATTTGGGATCGAGCCGGCCGTAGTAGCCGGACTGACCGGTGAACCAGTAGATCCCGCTTTTGTCGAACACGCCGGTATTGAGATTGGCGTAGGCGAATTTTTCGGGCAGTGGAAACAGCGTCACCTTGTGATCGCCGGGATCGACGCGGGCAATCGCATTCTGTCCACCCTCGGTGATCCACGGCGCGCCATCCGAACCAAGGGTAACCCCGTGCGGCGCGGCGCCCTGTCCGAGGTCGATCAGCTTGAAGGTGCCGTCCCGCGGATCGAGCCGGCCGAGCTTCCCATTGCGCTGTCCGCAGAACCAGATGGTGCCGTCGGGGGCCGGCTTGACGTCGCGCGAGCCCATTCCGCGGGTTACCGGGAAATATTTCACGGGGAACGCGCCCGCCTGGGCCTCTTGGGCACCGGCCCCGCGCAACACCGTGGGCGTGGCCAGAATTGCGGCAGCGCTTGAAGCGAGAAACTTGCGGCGATTCATTGCGTTACCCCGGCTTTGTAAAACAATGGGTTGAAACGCGAAGATCAGCATAAACCTACCACATTGCCGCGTCAGATGCGTGTCAAAGCGTAAGCGTTCACATTTGCCTGCATGCCGTGTATGACGCAGCGCATCCAACCAGAACCACACCTGAGGAAGTGCACATCATGACCGCTATCGTCGACATCATCGGGCGCGAAATTCTCGACAGCCGCGGCAATCCCACGGTCGAGGTCGATGTGGTGCTGGAAGACGGTGCGGTCGGCCGCGCCGCGGTGCCATCGGGGGCCTCCACCGGCGCGCATGAGGCGGTCGAGCTGCGCGACGGCGACAAGGCGCGCTATCTCGGCAAGGGCGTGCAGAAGGCGGTCGGCGCCGTCAACGGCGAGATATTCGAGGCGCTCAGCGACCACGCGGTCGAGGATCAGGTCCGGATCGACCAGATCATGATCGACCTCGACGGCACGCCGAACAAGAGCCGGCTCGGCGCCAACGCTATCCTCGGCGTCTCGCTCGCCTGCGCCAAGGCGGCCGCCGAGTCCTTCGACATGCCGCTCTATCGCTACGTCGGCGGCACCTCGGCGCGGACGCTGCCGGTGCCGATGATGAACATCATCAATGGCGGCGTGCATGCCGACAACCCGATCGACTTCCAGGAATTCATGATCCTGCCGGTAGGGGCGGAAACCTTCGCCGACGCGCTGCGCTGCGGCTCGGAAATCTTCCACACGCTGCGCGGCGAATTGAAGAAGGCCGGTCACAACACCAATGTCGGCGACGAGGGCGGTTTTGCGCCGAACCTGCCGACCGCGGACGCCGCGCTCGATTTCATCATGAACGCGATCGGCAAGGCCGGCTACAAGGCGGGCAATGACGTGATGCTCGGGCTCGACTGCGCCTCGACCGAATTCTTCAAGGATGGCAAATACGTCTATGGCGGCGAGAACAAGACGCGCTCGCGCTCGGAGCAGGCGAAATATCTCGCCGATCTCGTCGCGCGCTATCCGATCGTCACCATCGAGGACGGCATGTCCGAAGACGACATGGAAGGCTGGAAGGAGCTGACCGAGCTGGTCGGCGGCAAGTGCCAGCTCGTCGGCGACGATCTGTTCGTCACCAACGTGACGCGCCTTGCCGATGGCATCAGGAACGGCCGCGCAAATTCTATCCTGATCAAGGTCAACCAGATCGGCACGCTGACGGAGACGCTTGCGGCCGTCGAGATGGCGCACAAGTCCGGCTACACCTCGGTGATGTCGCATCGTTCGGGTGAGACGGAAGACTCCACCATCGCCGATCTCGCCGTCGCCACCAATTGCGGACAGATCAAGACCGGCTCGCTGGCGCGCTCCGACCGGACCGCGAAATACAATCAGTTGTTGCGCATCGAGCAGCAGCTCGGCAAGCAGGCACTGTACGCGGGCAAGTCGGCGTTCAAGGCGTTGGCCTAGGGCGGCTCGCGAACGTCGCCTTGGTCTCGTAGCCCGGGTGAAGCGGAGCGCAACCCGGGACCGCGGCCTCAACGTTCACCAGCGGCCCCGGGTTACGCTTGCGCTCCACCCGGGCTACGCAGGCTTCGGCCCTTGTTTGTTGCGGCCGGCCCGCCTAACTGAAGGCGGCCGGACACCAAGCAAGGGAGGGGTACGATGGCATCCGACGGCAAGACTGGGCTTCAGCTCCGTTCGCTGATCAAGAAGAATGGCGAGCTGGAAATTTCGCTTGTGGAGGTGCCGACCCCCGAACCCGGTCCGGACGAGATCGTGGTCCGCGTCGAGGCGACGCCGATCAATCCGTCCGACCTTGGGCTGCTGATCGGCCCTGCGGACCTTTCGACCGTCAAGGCCTCCGGCAGCAAGGAATCTCCGGTTATCTCCGCGAAGGTGCCGCAAGCGGCGCTTGGCGGGCTCGTGGCGCGGCTCGATCAATCGATGCCTGTTGGCAACGAGGGAGCCGGCGTCGTCGTGAGGACCGGATCGTCTGATGCGGCGAAGGCGCTGCTCGGCAAGACGGTCGCGCTGCTCGGCGGCGCGATGTATGCGCAGTATCGCGTAGCGCGGGCGAGGGACGTCTTGGTGCTGCCCGAGGGCACCACGCCCGCGGAGGGCGCCTCCTGCTTCGTCAATCCGCTGACTGCGCTTGGCATGACCGAGACCATGCGGCGCGAAGGCCACAAGGCGCTGGTGCATACGGCGGCCGCCTCCAATCTCGGCCAGATGCTGAACAAGATCTGTCTCAAGGACGGCATTCCGCTGGTCAACATCGTGCGCAGCAAGGCGCAGGCCGACATCCTGCACAAGATCGGCGCCAAGCACGTCGTCGATTCCTCCGCGCCGACATTCGTGGATGACCTCACCAACGCGCTGGTCGAGACCGGCGCCACCATCGCCTTCGACGCCATCGGCGGCGGCAAGCTCGCCGGCCAGATCCTCAACGCGATGGAAGTCGCGATCAACAAGACCGCCAAGGAATACAGCCGCTACGGCTCGGCCGTGCACAAGCAGGTCTACATCTATGGCAGCCTCGATACCGGCCCGGTCGAATTGCCGCGCGGCTTCGGCATGGCCTGGGGCGTCGGTGGCTGGCTCCTGACCTACTTCCTGCAGAAGCTGCCGCCGGCGGATTTCGCAAGGTTGCGTCAGCGTGTGGTCGACGAACTCAAGACCACCTTTGCAAGCCATTACACGCAGGTGGTGTCGCTGCCGGAAGCGCTGTCGCTCTCCAACATCGCTGTTTACGCCAAGCGCGCCACCGGTGAGAAATTCCTGATCAACCCGAACAAGTAGTGCCGTAGCCCGGGTGAAGCGCCAGCGTAACCCGGGACCTTCGTAGACATTGATGCAGATGTCCCGGGTTGCGCGTTCCGCTCCACCCGGGCTACGGGGCGGCGCCCGATTTACGGTCAGCTCCCTCGTTTTCCGCCAAGCTCATTTCCGCGAACACTGTGTTTCCGCAATTGCATGTTCCATGCACTTGCATTCTTTTCGTGGTCGCGGCTTAAGTCGCGCGTCGAACTCGTCGATCGAAGGGAACCCAAATGGCCTACACCGTCGTCACCATCGCAGGCAGCCTGCGCAAGGAAAGCTTCTCGCTGAAGATCGCTCGCGCGCTGGCAAAGCTCGCGCCGTCCTCGCTGAAGCTCGACGTCATGACCCCGAACGGCATTTCCTTCTTCAACCAGGACCTGGAGGCCAACCCGCCGGCCGACTGGCTGGCATTTCGGGAGAAGCTGCAGCAGTCGAACGGCATCCTGTTCGTGACGCCGGAATACAACCGCTCGATCCCCGGCGTCCTGAAGAACGCTATCGATGTCGGCTCACGCCCGTATGGCAAGAGCTCGTTCAACGGCAAGCCGGTCGGCATCGTCAGCAATTCGCCGGGGCCGCTCGGCGGCGTGTTAGCCGCCAAGCACCTGCAGAACATCCTGCCGGGGATTACGGGTCCGATCCTGCAGCAGCCGGAGATTTATCTGAACGCGATCAGCGATGCCTTCGACGCCGATGGCGAGGTCACCAAGGACGCGCTGCGGCAGGTGCTGCAGCAGTATATCGACGCGTTCGCGGCCCACGTCGAAAAGCACAACAAGTGATTTCGTTTTAGGAGTCCATTAACCGCGGCGTCCCAAGCTAGCGGCATGGTCTCCCGCACGCGCCTCAAATCGATCCTGACCGGGCTCGCCCTCTACACGATGGCGGCCCTGATGATCGGCTATTTCGGCGTCAATGCCTATACCGGCAAATACGGCCTGAACGCCCGGCAGGAGCTCGACCAGGAGATCATCGCGCTGACCTCCGAGTTGCAGCGGCTGAAGAAGGAACGCATCGAAGGCGAGAAGCGGGTGTCGTTGCTCCGTTCAGAGAGCCTCGACCCCGACATGCTGGACGAGCGCGCCCGCTTCCAGCTCGACTATGCCAACCCGCGCGACCTGGTCCGGGTCAGCAAATCGAATTAATTGTCGAGCCGTTCCAATTGCCGTAGGGTGGTAGAAGCGTTTCGAGCGCAGTGGCCCCAATCAGGGTAAAAAGAACGCGTCAAACGCCGGCGAGCCCCGCGATGGCGGTCCAGCCCCTACCGTGACTGACTTTGACGAAGGTCAAGAAGGCCACGGTCCGCATGCCCTAATATGGGGTCAAGGGAGGGAGTATCAGCGGGATGAAGGAGCTTAAGCTCGCTCATCACGCGGCCCGGGTCGAGGCCGCGATCGAAGCCGGCCAGGCCGCGAGATCCGCGCTGGTTGCGTCATGGCGACGCTCTTCCCGATTGCACCAGCTTGATCCCGCCGGAACACGGCCGCCGCAACGGCTGACCGGGGCTGAGCTCCAAGTGGCGCGGGAGCGGGTCGCGCCGCTATTGCGCGCGGCACAAGCCAGCATGGACCGGCTGTACCAGGCGGTGGGCGCCGCCGGCTGCTGTGTGCTGCTCGCCAACCACGACGGTATCCCGCTGGAGCGGCGCGGCCACGCGGCTGATGATTCCACCTTCGAGGAGTGGGGCTTGTGGACCGGTGCGATCTGGAACGAAGAGCACGAGGGCACCAATGGCATCGGCACCTGCCTGGTCGAGCAGCGCGTCCTGACCATTGACCGCGACCAGCATTTCTTCACCCGCAACACGCTGCTGAGCTGCACCGCGGCCCCGATCTATGACGAGCACGCAAGGCTCGTCGGCGTGCTCGATGTCTCCTCGTGCCGTGCCGATCGCACTGACGCCTTCGCCAATCTGATTGCGCTCGCGGCGGGCGAGGCGGCACGGCGAATCGAGGCCGAGCTGTTCCGCAACGCCTTTGCCAACGCTCGGATCGTGCTGACACCGCCGACCGAAGCCCATGGCGGCGGCTTATTGGCGATCGACAGCGACGACCTCGTGATCGGCGCGACGCGTTCGGCGCGGCTCGCCCTGGGTATCCCGCCCGACCGCACCCTCCGGCCGGTTCCGGCGGCCGACTTGCTCGATGGCCGGGAAGGGCGCTACGAGCACCTTGGCGACGCGCAGCGCGCGGCGCTGCAGCGGGCGTTGGCGCGTGCGCAGGGCAATGTCTCGGCCGCGGCGAAGGCGCTCGGCGTCAGCCGCGCCACCCTGCACCGCAAGCTGAAGCGCTTCGACCTCAAGGGGCATTAGAGCATGATCCGGAAAAGTGGATACCGGTTTTCCGGAAAGATCATGCTCAAACAAAGAGATGAGATCATGATCCGATTCCGTCCAATCGGATCATGATCTAAGCCGGAAACGCGCGATTCGGAGTTATCGGTGGACGCTGTGTGGAAGACGGACTGATTGGCCGTGGGGCGCTCGACGGGCTGTGATCGGGTTGATAAGCCGCTCTCCGCAAGGAGAGTTTGAGTCGGGACATGACCGTTGCGATCGAGATGGGGCACACGACCGCCGGCGCCCCGGCTGTTCTGGACCTCGAGGAATTGCTGGCGACCCGCCTCCTGGTGCAGGGCAATTCAGGCTCCGGCAAATCCCATCTGCTGCGCCGGCTGCTCGAACAGAGTGCCGCCTGGGTGCAACAGGCCATCATCGATCCCGAAGGCGACTTCGTGACGCTGGCCGATCGTTTCGGTCACCTCGTGATCGATGCCGAGGACCATACCGAGCGAGGCCTCCAGGTTGCCGGCGAGCGGGCGCGCATCCATCGCGTCTCCACCGTGCTCAATCTCGAGGGGTTGGACGCAGAGAACCAGATGCGCCGCGCCGCCGCCTTCCTCGGCGGACTCTTCGACGTCGAGCGCGACCACTGGTACCCGATGCTTGTGGTGGTGGATGAAGCGCAGCTCTTTGCGCCGGCGATCGCCGGGGAAGTTTCGGACGAGGCGCGCAAGCTCTCGCTCGGCGCTATGACGAACCTCATGTGCCGTGGCCGCAAGCGTGGGCTTGCCGGGATCATCGCAACCCAGCGACTTGCGAAGCTCGCCAAGAACGTCGCGGCCGAGGCGTCCAATTTCCTCATGGGCCGAACTTTCCTTGATATCGACATGGCGCGCGCTGCCGATCTTCTCGGCATGGAGCGGCGGCAGGCAGAGGCCTTCCGGGACCTGGAGCGCGGGCAATTCATGGCGCTGGGGCCGGCGCTGTCCCGCCGTCCGCTGGGGCTGCGCATTGGTGCAACGGATACCCACGCGCGCAATGCGACGCCGCGACTGCTGCCGCTGCCGGAGGCGACGCTGGAAGATGCGCGCGCCGTGATCCTGGCAGCGCCGCCGCCCGAGGCTGGGAGGTCCCAACGCCGGCCGGCGCCGGATCTGCTCGAGCAGCTCAGGGCGGCGAAGTCCGCGGTCCCGGATCTCCCTCCCGAGGCGATCGAGGTGCCAGTCAGCGATGAGGAATTGGCTGAGCGGCGCGAGCAGGTGGACCGTATCCTGAGCGCCGTTCTGGCTGAACCCGATGCGGGATTCCGCGCCATCGGCGTGCTCTATCAGGAGTTCGTGGTCCGCTGCCGGATCGAAGGCCTCGGTTCGGCGGTGCCGGACCTCAATGACTTCCGCCGCATGCTGACGCGCGCCCGCGCCGGGCTCGGCTCCGATCTGGTAGAGGATGATGCGTGGCAGGATGTCTCGCTCCGCGCCTCCATTTTGCCGGAGGACATGCAGGGCGTCTTCATGATGATCGCTCGCGCGGCGAAGGAGGGCTGGCCGTGCCCCAGCGATGCAGCGATTGCGCGCGCCTATGGCTCACACTCGTTGCGTCGCGCGCAACGTCTGCTGACCTATATCGAGGATCAGGGCCTCATCGTCTGCCAGCTTGACGGCGCAGGCCGAAGGATCGTGACACTCGTCGAACTGGCCTGGGCGACAGCCCCAGGCGACCCGAATGCCGAGGAACTGCCGGCGGAGCAAGCTTGCAGCAGCGCGTCGCTGTGATGCGATGGTCGGGCTGGGCTGGACAGCGTTTTCGCCCAATAGCTGATCGTCAGGCGGCGACGACAATCGCGATCTGCCGCGTTTCTGGGGTAGCCTGCCATGGATCCCCTCTGATCACCTCGATGCGGGCCTGCCCGGGTCGGAGCGCCCGAAACAACGCGCTGGTCGGCGGTCCGGCCGGGCTCAGCACACGGCCGTCATCCGAGACCACGCCGGGCGAGAAGACCCCCACGAGTTCGACGGTCGTCCCGCCTTCCAGAACGCGCCCGCCGGTTGCCCCGAACAGCAGCAAGTCTCCCACCCGCACGTGCAGCACGGGTGGGGGGGCGTCGCATGCCTGGATCTCGATAAGGTGCGCCAAAGCGTTACTGCACCAGTTCGTCGTCCACTTCCACGTCTTCCGATGGCGACCATTCGTCGGCGAGGCCCATCCCAGCCTGGATCGACGGGGCACGCTCAGCCGACACCTTCGGGTAGATCCGCCCGGCGAACGCGGCGTCGGTGGCGTTGATGTCTATGCCTCCCCGGATCGGCTCGCCGGTTTTCGTAATCGATCCCGGAAGCTGGTAGCACATGATCGAATCCTGGTCCGGCGGGGTGCCCATGATCGTATCCTGGCTGAGCGGTGTCAGCACCTGCTGGTCCACCATCTCGCGAGACCAACCCTGTGTGCGCAGGAAGAAATCGTACGCCTTCTCTGGGTCTATGAGCGCAACCAGCTCCTCACGCATGTGCTCATGCGGGAAGCCGAGCGTGTGCCCGGCTTCATGACGAACCACACGATGGAATTCGCGTTCCGGCATGTTCATCGTGAAACCCTGGAGGTTCAGCGTCGGCCGATTGCTGGGGATATGCAGAATGTCGGTGCCGAGATAGGACCAATATCCGGCTTGATTCCGCGAGATACGCACCTTCCCGACACCGCGGGTCTCCACGAACGAGATGCCGGCGGTTTGGTTCCAGGCATTCATGTGCTGAATGATCCGGCGGCGCAGATCGCTTGGCCCGCCATCCAGAAAGCTGACCGTGAGTTGCCGCTGCTGCGGGCCCCAATACTTCCCAACCAGAACTGAAATCGCTGCCGGCGAGAGCACCAGACCGCGCGCCACAGCGCCGATCGGGCCGAAGCTAACCCGATTCACGGGGTTGATTGATATTGCGGTCTTTGCGGCCTTCTCGACCAGACGATCGGGCAGTTGCTTAATCGAACAGTGCGCGTTTCTCCCACCCGCGTGGGTATGGGAACCTCGCGTCGTCTCGCCATGCGGTTTGCTATCGTCTTCGTCCGTATACGGACCGCTATCCACGGCTGTCTGAGCCACCTCCGCGATTTTCATCAAAGCCTGGCGGAGTTTCTGGTCGCTATCGCACATATTATCCTCCTCATCGTTGCTGCTTGCTGGCGTCGTCGACATTCTGCTGGAAGAGATGGCATTTGCTCGATCGTGGCAGGTGACGGCGCATTCCGCGTTTCGTCCACCCTTTCGAGCCGCCTTTGCTGTCAAGATAGTCTGCTTGTGCCTGTATTCGGCGTCGATCCGTAACGCTCTTGCGGATCACGTAGCGAACTTGCCCATCCGGACCCAGGATGACGGTAGAGCCGCCGAAAACTTCACGTGTTGCTTTCGAGCTCTGCTTGCACCAGCGCCGCTGGGTGATCTCGGCTACAGTATCGAAGGTGACCTGCCGGTCCGGTCCGACACGACGAAGGGATCGAATAGAACCAACAACGGCCGGATCGACGCGATCGCCCTCCAATCGGCTGTCGCCTGGCAAGGCACAGCCGAACGCATGTGCATATCCTGGCCGCATGACATAGGCCCCAAGTGCCTCGGCCTGGCGTCGCAGCTCGGTCTCATCGGCTGCTCGTCCCGGATCGCCGGCGAAGCGCATCTCCTTGAAGTGCAGGGCTTCGATCGGCTCCATCTTTCTGTCAGGTGGTCGCCACAGCAAAGAATCCTCCGCGAGGTCCGGCACGTCATCGGCGTAGATGCGGCGGCGCGCGAACGAGTCGATGATGGCCTCGCGATAGCCGAAGGGATCGTCTTGAACGAGATCGAAATCCGCAGTGATCAGGGCTCGCAGATATTCGCCAAAACGCAGGTCGAACGGCGGGCAGTAGTCGATGGCACGTATGCAAATTGAAAGAAACTGCGATGCCAATGTGCTTGCCTGGTCCGCGAAAATCCCGGCGAGCTCCGGGCCGGGAGCTTCACCGGGAGCCAGACGCGCCAGGCGAAGGTACCGTTTCGTCTTCCGCCGCAGGACCGTCGCGAATGCTTCGAAGATCGCGGTTACCAGAAGCGAACCGCGCTCGTGTGGCTCGTCTCCAGCCTTGTCATACCGTTCGATGCTGCGTTCCTCGTGCTGCCCAGGGCCAGCGAGAGTGATCGCTGAGCGTAACGGTCCGCCAGAACCCGTGGCATGTCCGAATTGGGAAGCGAGTGACAGAAGCAGCTCATCGGTCTCAAGCTTGGCGCCCGACCGCTCAATCGCGGCATGAACGACATCCGAATATGAGAAGTGCATGAGGATTGCCACAAGGTCGGCAAATCCTTCGTGGAAGGCCGAGACATCCGGGTGGGTCGGCAGCCGAAAGCGCGTCCGGAGACCATCCAGCAACGCGTGAGTCATTTCGTGCACGATGATGTCGTGTGAAAGGCTGGTGAAGACCCGGCCATGGGGGCGGCTGCGCCCCTGAACGTCACCATCGGCACTGAAGTATCCGAACTTGAGTTCACCTGCCGACGGATCGTAGTAGGCGTTGCGGTCGCAGAACGCCTGCGGTCGAATCCTGAGCTTTGGATAAGCTTGGCCGGGCTTGGCACGGAAGCCCCAGCACGGATCGCGGCCAAGCGCCCGCCGGAAGGCATAGTAGGTGGACGCGCAGACAGCGTAGACCATTTGTTGCCGGAACATGGGGTCGGACGGCGAGGGGACTCGTCCGCTCTCCATCAGGATGCGAGGATTGTCCAAGTCCACCGGCTCGTTGGACTGCCCGGTCGTTTGGTCCCAATCGACCACTTCCAGGATGCTGCCCACTGGACCCGAGCTCAATTGTTCGAATGGGACGTTTATCGTAGCCACTGCACCATCCAGGCGACTTGCCGTTGGATCGAGTGTGTAGATTCTAAGCGGCCGAAAGATCGGATCGTGGTGCGCCCGTTGATACGGCTGCACTGAAGCGGTGGCCAAGAAAACCGGATCGACAACAAAGTAGTTGGCCGATGCAGCCAAAGCGCCCTGTACCTTGTGGCTTTCAGGGCGAGACGCCACATCAGGCTTGAAGGTGTCATGCAGGGTCGGCTTCGTCGTATTGTCCACAAAACGACTCCCCGGCACAAATCAACTGGTAAGGCCCGATCATGCGTGAGTGTCGGGCCAAATAAACTGTTTCATCTGATAGACGATCAGTAGTCCTTTCCTTGACCGTCTATTTCGCTCCCGTGTCACCCAATAGCTATTTTGCAAGAGATTGCGTCTTCGGCCTTTGAGGCGCACACCGGCATGAACCAAACTGTTACCCATGCAGTACGCAGCCGTACGCAGAAAAAACGGCGCGTGTATTTTACAACGTGATCCGTCGCCGGTGTGTGTGCTGGTTCACGCTGCAAGCATGGGTGTGACTTAATCGGCGTATTTCAGCGCGCTTCTCTACAAATCGGCCCATTCCAGCGCGTCCAGGCGCAGCAATGGGATCGTCCTCTTCGACGACAGACTGATCGACTACAGGTGCCTTATCGAATTGCGCGATCGCAGCCGCGGTATTGGCCGAGATCGGCGAGGTCGAGCCCGGACTGGTAAATCGTTCCGCGGATCGCCCTTGCTGATGTTCTGGGTACAATCGAATTTTGTCTTCGCGTCCTGCAATTTTGCCCTGCGACAATCCGTATAGCTTAGCTCAAATTTCAACCATAGGGTAGCCATTTTCGCGAGGACAACTTGTCGCGCAGCAGTAGTCGCTTGCCTGACAGAACCCTTGGTCGAACGATACGGTCAGGCTGCGCGCGTCATCGCATCACTCGGAGACATATGGTCGCTGCTCCCTTGCGACGCGCAACTTAACATGCAGTAAAATTACTGCATGTTAATCCGGGTGGACGACGACCAGCTCGACAATGTCTTCAAGGCGCTCGGCGATCCCGTGCGTCGCCGCATCCTTGATCGCTTGGCGAAGCGTCCCGGGCAGTCCTTGTTTGAGATCTGCGCTTCGTCGGTCGCAGAGGATGGCAGAAGCCTGTCGCGACAAACGATCTCGCAGCACCTCGACATGCTGGAGAGGGCTGGGCTTGTCCAGACGCATTGGAGCGGGCGCACCAAGATGCATACTCTCGATACTGCGCCTCTGCGGAAAGCCGCCGACGCCTGGCTCAACAAGCATCTGAAAAAAGGGAGTGCGACATGAGGATCTATGTCATGAGCGTCTTCGTTGACGATCAGGCCAAGGCCCTGGATTTCTACACGGAGAAGCTGGGTTTCATCGTCAAGCACGATATCCCGCTCGGCGGCGATCATCGCTGGTTGACTGTCGTGTCGAAGGAGGCACCGGAAGGAACCGAACTCCTGCTTGAGCCGAGTGAGCACCCCGCCGTTGGGCCATACAAATCTGCGCTCGTGAACGACGGGATTCCTGCAGCGTCATTCAAGGTGGATGATCTCGAAAAAGAGTTCGAGAGATTGCGCGACCTCGGTGTCGAATTCACGGTACAGCCGATGGATGCTGGCCCCGTCAGAATGGCTGTCTTTGACGACACATGCGGCAATCTCGTTCAGCTCGTCGAAATGCTCGAAGGAAGGTGAGGGCGGCAACGTCAACGGCGCGGCCGCACATATCGGCTACGGGTCAGAAGCGGCGAAGCCTAGCCGCATGTCATATCGATTCTGAAACAGGAGGCGACCTTGCAAAGGGAAGGTTCCGATGCTGCGATGAAGCCGCCTCCTTTGGTGCGCGTGAAGGAACCTTCACTACAGCTCCAATGTTACACTCACCCGAGCGCGCGAGACGCATAGCATCAGCCGGTCCTGGCGCTTCGACGTCGGCAACACCTTGTCGCGATGCAGGACAATGCCGTCGCGATAGCCACATTCGCAGGAGCCGCAGACGCCCATCTCGCAGGACGACGGCAGCGGGAAATCATGCTCGCGCAGCACATCGAGCAACGACTTATCCGCAGGCACCAGAATCCGCTGCCCGGTGGACGCCACGGTGGCCTCGAACGGCTCGGGCTTGAAGTTCTCATCCACCGTCATCTGAAAATGTTCGCAGTGAATCTGCTCCTCGGACCATTCCGACAGCGACGACTGCACAGCATCAAGCAGCCGTTGCGGCCCACAGATGTAGACGTGGGTGCTGGGACTGTGTGGACCGATCACTGCCGGATCGAACCGTTCGCCGTGTTTGGAGAACCAGCATTGCAGATCATCGCCGCAGACCTGCACCAGTTCAGCGAGCAGCGGCGCCTCGGATGGCGACCTCGCACAATAGTGGAGCGTAAATGCCTTGCCCCACTGCTTCAGGCTGCGCGCCATCGCCAGCAACGGCGTGATGCCGATCCCGCCCGCGATCAGGACATAGCGTTCGCCGTCCGACGTTAGAGGAAGATTGTTGCGCGGCGCGGAGATGTGGACTTCGCAGCCCTCTCTCAGTGTCTGGTGCGCCCACACCGAGCCGCCACGGCCGTTCGCCTCCCGTTTGATGGCGATCTCGTAGCGCGCGGTGTCAGCTGGATCGCCACACAAGGAGTATTGCCGCACGCGCCCGTCGGGCAGGCGCATGTCGACATGGGCACCCGCGCTCCATTCAGGCAGAGCCGGCCGCAGGGGATGAACGAGCTTCAGGTGAACAACGTCCGGTGTCGAGAAGCTCAGATTCTCGACACGCAGCTTCATGATCAAACGTGCTGTCATGGGCTCAACAACTCGATCTTGTCGCCTGGGTGGATGATGCCGCCACGCTCGATGCCACAGTTCAGTCCGGAGCGATTGTAGAGCGGGAGGAAGACCGGCAGACCCAAAAGCTCTTCCAGGTACTTGCACGGAAAGTTCAGCCGCCCGCCGCGCAGGATCACGTCGCCGACGCGAAAACGCCGCCCGACGAGATGGTTCAGCGGCACGCCCTTCACTGTCAGATTGCGGCGGTGGTCGCGCGGCTCCAGCGTGATCGGCGCCTGCTGCAAGGGAGGATCGTTGCGGGAGATAGCATCCAGCGCTTCCTGCTCGATCAGCGTGAGCTCGCGCACATCAGGCTTCGGCGAATAGGTGCCGAGACCGTTATAGTAACGGTCGCCGACGATCCCCCGTCCGGCCACGCATTCCGCCTCGGCAAGCTCCTCCATCTCGTAGCTGGCGCTTGGCGCGATGTGGATGTGCAGCAGGACGCCGCGCCACTGCGTGGCGCCGCCGTCTTTGGTGACGGCGACCGAACCTGCGGGATGCGCGAACGCCTCGATCATCTTCGGCGGCGGCCGCCCTGGCGAACGCATGTTCATGGCTTATCCTTTGGTGCGTAGCGCAATGGCTTCGACTTCCACTAACGCATCCTTCGGTAGCCGCGCGACCTCGATGGTCGAACGCGCCGGCGGCGCATAGCTGAAGAACTCGGCGTAGATCCCGTTCATCACGGCGAAGTCGTCCATGTTCTTCAGGAACACCGTGGTCTTGACGACGCTCTCGAAGGAAGCGCCGCCTGCTTCCAGCACCGCGGACAAATTGGCCAGCGACTGGCGTGTCTGCTGTTCGATGCCCTCCGGAATCGTCCCGCTTGCAGGATCGATCGGAAGCTGCCCGGACGCAAACACGAGTTGGTCGGTCCGCACGGCCTGCGAATACGGACCGGCCGCGGGCGCGGCCTTGTCGGTGCTGACGAGGAATTTGGTAGTCATGTGGTCTTCGCTTTCTTTTTCTGACGTTCGAGTCGAGGTCTATCCCGCGAGAAATTCCTCGCGGTTCATGTTGGCTTTGCGTGCGCGCTGATACTCGATGATGCGCGCGGTTTCGCTGGCGACGGCTTCACCCAGCATGCGCTGGATGATGTGCAGCGTGGTGTCGATGCAGAGCGACACGCCTCCGCCCGTCACCACCGCACCGCTGTCGACGATGGGAGCCTCCTGCGCATCGATCTGCGGATACGTGCTGCGCATCCGCCCGAGCGGTGACACCTCCGGTGGCGCGATCGCGCGTTTCGTGGTGGCGGCGATGCCGTCGAGCACGCCGCTGGCCGCGAGGATCATGCCGCCCGTACAGACGGAGGCCACCTGCGTCGAGGCATGGACGCGCCGGATGTAGTCCAGGGTTGTCTCCGACACGGCCTGCTGCTCCCATCCCGGACCGCCGGTCACGATGACGACATCGCACACCGGCGCATCGTCGATGCCGAACTGCGCGATGACGTCGAGACCATTGGACAGGCGGACGATACCCGCGTTCGGCGCGATGGTGCAGATGCGGATGCGAGGAACGATCCGGCGTGCCATGGACAGCACGCCGAAGGTTGCGAGATCAATCGGCTCGACGCCGTCGTAGATGAAGATTCCAAACAGCATGGAGCTTTTCCGCTTCAGCCGATAGTGTCATCCTTGGTTTCCCGCGCGGCAAAGGCCGCCCACAGCGTCAGGATGGCGATGCCGATCATCATCACCGAGACGCCCGCGGTGCCGCCAAAGTAACCGACCAGCGCCGTAGCGATGATCGGCGAGAATCCGCCGCCGATGGCGGCCGCCGCCTGAAATCCGAACGAAGCGCCGCTGTAGCGAACCCGCGGCCCGAACAGTTCGGGAAAGTAGGTGGATTCCAGTCCGAACATCATGCCGTGCCCGAAATTCATGGCGATGATGATGGCCAGCGTCACCGTGGCGACGCTCTTGGTTTCCAGCATCCAGAACAGGGGAAACGCGAAAGCGATGGTGAACAGTGCGCCCAGGATGAAGAACACGCGGCGACCGATCTTGTCCGACAGCCAGCCGAACAGAGGCAGCGTGATCAGCTCGAACAATGCGGCATACATCACCGCATCGAGCATCATCTGCTTGGGCAGCGCCAGTGTCGTTGTGGCGTACACGACCACGAACACCGTGAGCATATAGACCCAGGACACTTCGGACAGCTTCAGGCCGACGGCGATGAGGAACGTCCTGAAGTTTTTGCCGAGAGCCTCGCCGAACGGATTCTTCGAGAACGAGTCGGTGGCCTTCATCTTCTCGAAGACCGGTGTCTCCGGAACCCGCGAGCGGATGAACGTACCGAGCGCGAGCAGAAGGACGCTGGCCAGGAACGGAATGCGCCAGCCCCACGCCTGGAAGTCGGCCTCGGGAAGCTTCGTCGCCAGCGCAAACACCAGCGTCGCCAGCACCAGGCCGATGGGAAAACCGATCTGCACGAAGCTGCCGTAGAAGCCGCGCTTGTCGGCGGGCGAATGCTCGATGACCATCAGCGAGGCGCCGCCCCACTCACCGCCAAGGCCGATGCCTTGAATGATGCGCAGCAGGATCAGGAGGATGGGGGCGAGCACACCGATGGAGGCGTAGTTCGGCAGTAACCCGATGCAGAACGTGCTGAGGCCCATGATGAACATCGTGAGCACGAGCATCGACTTGCGCCCCATCCGGTCGCCGAAGTGCCCGAACAGCGCGCCGCCTAGCGGGCGGGCCACAAAGCCGACGGCGTAAGTGCCGAGCGCGGCAAGCGTTCCCGTCAGCGGATCAATGGTCGGAAAGAACGTCTTATTAAACACGAGCGCCGCAGCGGTCGCATAGATCAGGAAGTCATACCACTCAATGATGGTGCCGACGCTGCTCGCAATCACGATCGATCGCATCTTGGAGCCAGCCGTTCGGGCGTCAGATATGGTCGCAGCAATGCTCATTTCCAACTCCTCAAAAAACCCCGGGGAACACATTTCCCGTTTATGAGAGATTTTTCTAAAGTAGTGGATGCAAGCGGTGTGCCGGAATTCCTCCGCCGAAAACGCTGAGCTTTTTCGCAAGCTCGAATGCTTTGATGAATTTGGAAGCTGCTGGCGCCAAAAAAGCCCGCAAATTCGGCGCTGCATGCGAGTACGGCAAGGCGCCTGCGACGGCGCGCCGACGCCCATCAATTGACCGAAGTGACTGAAAAAGCAGCTTTGGCCGCGGCATCGGTCACGGCGGATCACGACGCGGATAGGAGATTAGTTTCCACTTCAGTGGATCACGATCGTACCTTCGCGGTGTCGATCACGAGGAAATACTCGCATGGCGTCTTGCCGAGATTGAGGAACGAATGGTCGGCATCCGCCTGGAAATAAAGGGAATCCCCCTGATTGAGATTGACGCGCTGATCGCCGATCGAGACCCGCATCCGTCCGCGCAGCACGAAGATGTACTCCTCCACGCCCCGGCGATGGGCCACGAAGGTTCCGGTTTCCGCTTCCGGCGGCAGCGTGTTGAGCACCCAGTCGATCCCGCGCCCGGGAAGCACCGGAGAAATACACCGCCGCAGGAAGCCGGATTCCTCGTCCCTCAGGATCGGCTGGCGGGCGGCCGGGATATAAACGATCTCGCGTTCGACCGCGGGCGCCATCAGTTGGGAGAACGTGACGCCCAGAGCTTCCGCCAGCTTGGACAGGATCACCGTGGAGGGAACCGTCTCGCAGCGCTCGATCTTGGAGATCATGGAGCGGCTGACACCGGACGCCTCGGCGAGCTGTTCGAGCGAGAAGTTGTTCTTCTTCCGGAAATGACGAATCTCTTCGGCGAGAACCGAAAGCTGAGAACTGTCACTGGGATCTAAAGTGCTCAAACCGGTAATCCTTTTGATGAGCACTACTCTTACGGATTCAGAATGGTAAGGGCAATCTGGAGGTTGGATGGCGGCACTCGCTGTCCTCGCGGTTTATCTGCGCTTCGAGAGAAGTTTCTGGAAGCTCACGCAGCCCTATCGTCCTCCAGAATGAAACGCGTCGGTCCCCGCGTTCTGAGTGTCGCAAATCTGCGACAGGTTGGCGTCGTGTTCTGATGCCACCCCGCTGACATCCTTGCTTCCGCCCGACATGTTTTTCCTGCCATCGCGCGGCATGAGCCGGCGATGGTCAGCAATCAAACAACAGCGGGAGTGAAGCATGAACAAGCCTGAATTCCTCACGACATCGACGAACCCGTTCGCGGAGCGCTACGACAATTTCATCGGCGGCAAATGGGTTGCGCCGCGCTCGGGCAAGTATTTCGACAACGCCTCGCCGGTGACCGGCAAGGTGGTCTGCAAGATCGCGCGCTCGGATGCGCAGGACATCGAGCTCGCGCTCGATGCCGCACATGCCGCCAAGGACGCGTGGGGACGCCATAGCGTCGTGGAGCGGGCCAACATCCTCAACCGGATCGCCGACCGCATGGAGGAGAACCTGGAGCGGCTCGCGATCGCCGAGACCTGGGACAATGGCAAGCCGATCCGCGAGACCCGCGCCGCCGACGTGCCGCTCGCGATCGATCATTTTCGCTACTTCGCCGGCGTCGTGCGCGGGCAGGAGGGGAGCCTCGCCGAGATCGACCACGACACCGTGGCCTATCACTTTCATGAGCCGCTTGGCGTTGTCGGCCAGATCATTCCGTGGAACTTTCCGCTTCTGATGGCGTGCTGGAAACTGGCGCCCGCGCTTGCCGCCGGCAATTGCGTGGTGCTGAAGCCCGCCGAGCAGACCCCGGCATCGATCATGGTGTGGATCGAACTCGTTGCCGACCTGCTGCCACCAGGCGTCCTCAACATCGTCAATGGCTTCGGGTTAGAGGCCGGCAAGCCGCTGGCGTCGAGCTCGCGGATCGCCAAGATCGCGTTCACGGGCGAAACCACGACGGGCCGGCTGATCATGCAATACGCCAGCCAGAACCTGATCCCGGTCACGCTCGAGCTCGGCGGCAAGTCGCCGAACATCTTCTTCAAGGACGTGGCGGCGGAAGACGACGATTTCCTCGACAAGGCGATCGAGGGCTTTGTGATGTTCGCGCTGAACCAGGGCGAAGTCTGCACCTGTCCGAGCCGGGCGTTGGTGCAGGAACAGATCTATGAGCGCTTCATGGAGAAAGCGCTGAAGCGCGTCGCGGCGATCGAGCAGGGCGACCCGCGCAATCCCGCCACCATGATCGGCGCCCAGGCCTCGAACGAGCAGCTCGAGAAAATTCTTTCCTACATCGACATCGGCACGAAAGAGGGGGCCAAGCTCCTGACCGGCGGGGCCCGCGCGATGCTGCCCGGTGATCTCGAAGGCGGCTTCTATGTCCAACCCACCGTGTTCGAAGGCAACAACCGGATGCGGATCTTCCAGGAGGAGATATTTGGCCCGGTTGTGTCGGTGACCACGTTCAAGACCGATGAGGAGGCGCTCGCCATCGCCAACGACACGCTCTACGGCCTTGGTGCCGGCGTCTGGAGCCGCGATGCCAACCGCTGCTACCGGTTTGGGCGGGCGATCCAGGCCGGCCGCGTCTGGACCAACTGCTACCACGCTTATCCGGCGCACGCGGCGTTCGGCGGCTACAAGCAGTCGGGCATCGGCCGCGAGACCCACAAGATGATGCTCGACCACTATCAGCAGACCAAGAATCTGTTGGTCAGCTACAGCCCCAAGAAGCTCGGCTTCTTCTGATACGGGGGCGTGATGACGGCGCGGCGTCTGCCCGCGCCGTTGTCACGCAATGAAATTCCGAACAAACGCATCAATCGATAGTAATATTTTGATCTCCGCTGCACTGCGGCATAGCAATTGCCGTGCGACATCACGCAATCCTTCCCCGGCCGTTTGAGTTGGGATAGAGAGGGCCAAATCACCCCTCTCATCCGGAAATGCCATGGCCGCACCCAAGAAAAGCGTCACAAAGGAAGCAGGGCAGGAGAAGGGGGACGGCTCCCCGCCGGAATTCACCAAGGAGCAGGAACTCAAGGCGCTGCGCGACATGCTCCTGATTCGGCGCTTCGAGGAGAAGGCCGGGCAGCTCTACGGCATGGGCGCGATCGGCGGCTTCTGCCATCTCTATATCGGCCAGGAAGCCGTCGTGGTCGGCATGCAGATGACCCTGAAGAAGGGTGACCAGGTCATAACGGGCTACCGGGACCATGGCCACATGCTGGCCTGCGGCATGGATGCCAAGGGCGTGATGGCCGAGCTAACCGGACGCCGCGGCGGCTATTCCAAGGGCAAGGGCGGCTCCATGCACATGTTCAGCGTGGCCGAGCATTTCTACGGCGGCCACGGCATCGTCGGCGCGCAGGTCTCGCTCGGCACCGGGCTCGCCTTCGCCAACCGCTACCGGGAAAACGATTTCGTGAGCCTGGCCTATTTCGGCGACGGCGCCGCCAACCAGGGCCAGGTCTATGAAAGCTTCAACATGGCCGAGCTGTGGAAGCTGCCGGTGGTCTACATCATCGAGAACAACCGCTATGCCATGGGCACCTCGGTGACGCGCTCCTCGGCGCAAACCGATTTCTCCAAGCGCGGCATCTCCTTCAACATCCCGGGGCGGCAGGTCGACGGCATGGACGTGCGCGCAGTGAAGGCGGCAGGTGACGAGGCGGTCGCCTGGTGCCGTGCCGGCAAGGGGCCCTATATCCTGGAGATGCAGACCTATCGCTATCGCGGCCACTCGATGTCCGATCCGGCCAAGTACCGGACCCGCGAGGAGGTGGAGAAGGTTCGCCATGACCATGACCCGATCGAGCAGGTCCGCAACCGCCTGCTCGCCGCCGACGTCAGCGAGCAGGACTTGAAGTCGATCGACGCCGAGGTGCGCGATATCGTCAATGCCGCCGCCGACTTCGCGCAGCACGATCCCGAGCCCGATCCGTCCGAGCTCTACACCGACGTCTACCGCTAAGCGCAGACTGAATACGAAAGAGTATCCGGGAGCCGATATGCCCATTCAAGTTCTCATGCCTGCGCTGTCTCCCACGATGGAGAAAGGCAACCTCGCCAAATGGCTGAAGAAGGAAGGCGAGCCGATCAAGTCGGGTGACGTCATCGCCGAGATCGAGACCGACAAAGCCACCATGGAGGTCGAGGCCACCGATGAGGGCACGCTCGGCCAGATCCTGATCCCGGAAGGCACCGCCGACGTCGCCGTCAACACGCCGATCGCAACCATCCTGGCCGACGGCGAGAGTGCTGCCGATCTCGCCAAGGCCGTAAGCCCCGCGAAGCAGGAGAAGGCTGCCGAGTCCGCGCCTCCCGCACAGGCCAAGGCCGAAGCACCTGCGCCCAAGGCAGAAGAGAAAGTGCCGGCCGCACCGAAGGCCGTCAGCGAGCCTGAGCCCGAGGTGCCCGCCGGCACCGAGATGATCACGCAGACCATCCGCGAAGCGCTCCGTGACGCGATGGCGGAGGAGATGCGGCGCGATCCGGATGTCTTCCTGATGGGCGAAGAGGTCGCCGAATATCAGGGCGCCTACAAGGTGAGCCAGGGGCTGTTGCAGGAGTTCGGCGCGAGGCGCGTGATCGATACGCCGATCACTGAGCATGGCTTTGCCGGCATCGGCATCGGCGCCGCGATGGCGGGCCTCAAGCCGATCGTCGAGTTCATGACCTTCAATTTCGCCATGCAGGCGATGGACCAGCTCATCAACTCGGCGGCCAAGACGCTCTATATGTCCGGCGGCCAGATGGGCTGCTCGATCGTGTTCCGCGGGCCGAACGGCGCCGCCGCCCGCGTCGCGGCCCAGCACAGCCAGGATTATTCGTCCTGGTACTCGCACATCCCAGGGCTGAAGGTGATCGCGCCATTCTCGGCCGCCGACTACAAGGGCCTCTTGAAATCCGCGATCCGCGATCCCAATCCGGTGATCTTCCTCGAGAACGAGGTGCTGTACGGCCATTCCGGCGAGGTGCCGAAGCTCGACGACTATATCGTGCCGATCGGCAAGGCGCGCGTGGCGCGCAAAGGCCAGCACGTCACCATCATCTCCTGGTCCAACGGCATGACCTATTCGCTGAAGGCGGCCGATGAGCTGGCCAAGGAAGGTATCGAGGCCGAAGTGGTCGACCTGCGCACGCTGCGCCCGATGGACACCGAGACCATCGTCGAGTCCGTGAAGAAGACTGGCCGCGCGGTGACGGTCGAGGAGGGCTGGCAGCAGAGCGGCGTCGGCGCCGAGGTTGCCGCCCGTATCATGGAGCATGCCTTCGATTATCTGGATGCGCCCGTTACGCGCGTATCCGGCAAGGACGTGCCGATGCCCTACGCGGCCAATCTGGAGAAGATGGCTTTGCCTTCGGTCGCCGAGGTGGTGGAAGCCGCCAAGGCCGTTTGTTACCGGTGACGCATGGTAGGGCCGCAGGAACAGCCATTACCGCCTGACGTGATGGGTCGCGACGACGCGATCGAGGTGCTGCGCGCCTTTGTCGTCGACGGCGGGCTTTCCATCGCGTTCCAGCGCGCCTTCGAGGAGCCGGATACGTGGGGCCTGATGCTGGTCGACATCGCGCGCCATGCCGCACGCGCCTATGCACGCGAGAGCGAGTACACCGAGGAAGAGGCGCTCGCCCGCATTATCGACATGTTCCAGGCTGAGGTCGCGCGGCCGACCGATCCGGGCAGCACCACGCCGCGATCGAAACAGGGGCATTGATCGTGACCGTCGAGCAATACCACTACGACTTCATGGCGGAAGCGATCCGCGAGGCGGAGATCGGGATCTCCGAGGGCGGTTTGCCGATCGGCGCGGTGCTGACGCGCGACGACAAGATCATCGCGCGCGGCCATAACCGGCGGATGCAGGAGAAGAACGTCATCCTGCACGGCGAGATGTCGTGCCTGCGCGACGCCGGCCTGACCTCGTTCCATGATACGGTCATGTACACGACGCTCTCGCCGTGCTCGATGTGCGCCGGCGCGATCGGATTGTTCAAGCTGAAGCTCCTGGTCATCGGGGAGTCCGTGACGTTCCCGGGCAGCAAGGACATCCTGACGCAGTTCGGCATTCCCTTCATCGATCTTGCCGACACGAGGTCGATCGACATGATGAAGAACTGGCGCTCGGATCCCGCCAACGAGCGCACCTGGCAGGGCGATATCGGCAATTGAGGCGTCCTCTGCCCACACCGATCCGCCCACACGATTCCGGCAGGTTTCCTCAAGCGACGGAAGCCGCCATGCAAAAGTTAGCTTTGTGAGGTCACCATGCCCATCAACATCCTGATGCCCGCGCTGTCGCCTACCATGGAGAAGGGCAATCTGGCCAAATGGCTCAAGAAGGAGGGCGACAAGGTCAAGTCCGGCGATGTGATCGCGGAGATCGAGACCGACAAGGCGACGATGGAAGTCGAGGCGGTCGACGAGGGCACCATCGCCAAAATCCTGGTGCCTGAGGGTACGCAGGACGTCCCGGTCAACGACGTGATCGCGGTGATGGCCGGCGACGGCGAGGACGTGAAGGCGGCAGCGAGCGGCGCAGGCGCTGCACCGCCGAAAGCCGCTGAGGCGCCTGCCGCAAAGCCCGCTCCAGCACCGGCGCCTGCGCCGGCCCCCGCCCAACCGGCGCCGGCACCGAAAGCTGCGGCGCCTGCTGCAGCCCCGGCACCCGCGCCGCAAGCCGCGGCACCGGCGCCCCAGGGCAACGGCCACGCCCGCATCTTCTCGTCGCCGCTGGCGCGCCGTCTTGCCAAGGGAGCCGGCATTGAGCTCGGGCGCATCAACGGCACCGGGCCGCACGGCCGCATCATCGCGCGCGACGTCGAGGAGGCGAAATCCGGCAAGGGCCTGAAGGCGCCGCCGGCTGCGCCCAGCACGACGCCGTCGATCGCGCCGTCAATGTCGGATCAGCAGATCCTCGCGCTGTTCGAGCCGGGTTCTTATGAGATCGTGCCGCATGACGGCATGCGCCGCACCATCGCGCAGCGCCTGACCGCGTCGATCCAGCAGATCCCGCATTTCTATCTGACGATCGACTGCGACATCGGCAAGCTGCTCGCCGCCCGCGAGGAGATCAACGCCGCCGCGCCGAAGGATGCCGATAAGAAGCCGCTCTACAAGCTCTCGGTGAATGACTTCGTTATCAAGGCGATGGCGGTCGCGCTGCAGAAGATCCCGAACTGCAATGTGAGCTGGACCGAAGGCGGCATGGTCAAGCACAAGCATTCCGACATCGGCGTGGCGGTGGCGATGCCGGGCGGCCTGATCACGCCGATCATCCGGAAAGCGGAAACCAAGACGCTGTCGGTCATATCGAGCGAGATGAAGGATTTTGCCGCCCGCGCCCGTGCGCGCAAGCTGAAGCCGGAAGAGTATCAGGGCGGCACCACCGCCGTCTCCAACCTCGGCATGTACGGCATCAACCACTTCACCGCCGTGATCAACCCGCCGCATGCGACGATCCTCGCCGTCGGCACCAGCGAGGAACGGCCGGTGGTGCGCAATGGCAAGATCGAGATCGCCAGCATCATGAGCGTGACGCTGTCCTGCGACCATCGCGCGATCGACGGCGCGCTCGGCGCCGAGCTGATCGGCGCCTTCAGGCAGCTCATCGAAAACCCCGTCATGATGATGGTGTGATGCGTGACGTCTAACGCATTGCTCTATGGTCCCTATGTTCTTGCAATAGCGCTGGCGATTGCTGCGCTGATCGTCCGCGCGCGTGATCTGGCATCGACGACCCAGTTCCGGATCATGCTGGGCGGCGCCGGGCTGCTTGCGCTTGGATGGACCGGATTCCTGGTTGCTCTCGCTAGATCGGATTTGTGATGGCTGACACTTCCTTCGACGTTATCATCATCGGCGCCGGCCCCGGCGGCTATGTCACCGCGATCCGCGCGGCGCAGCTCGGCTTCAAGACCGCGGTGGTGGAAAAGGCTTATCTCGGCGGCATCTGCAACAATTGGGGCTGCATCCCGACCAAGGCGCTGCTGCGCTCGGCGGAAGTCTATCATCTGATGCAGCACGCCAAGGACTACGGGCTGTCGGCGGAGAACATCTCGTTCGATCCGAAGGCGGTGGTGCAGCGTTCGCGCAACGTGGTGAAGCGGCTGAACGATGGCGTCGGCTTCCTGTTCCGTAAGAACAAGATCACGACGATCTGGGGTGAAGCGACGATCGATGCGCCCGGCAAGCTGACGGTCAAGAAGTCTTCCGTCGAGGCGCCGAAGGGCGCGCTCGGTGAGGGGACCTACCAGGCAAAACACATCATCATCGCGACCGGCGCGCGGCCGCGCGTGCTGCCGGGACTCGAGCCCGACAAGAAGCTGGTCTGGACCTATTTCGAGGCGATGGTGCCGGACAAGATGCCGAAATCGCTCTTGGTGATCGGCTCCGGCGCGATCGGCATCGAGTTTGCCTCTTTCTATCGCACCCTCGGCGCGGAGGTGACGGTCGTCGAAGTGCTGCCGCAGATCTTGCCCGTAGAGGACACCGAAATCGCGAAATTCGCGCACAAGGCGTTCGAGAAGCAGGGCATCAAGATCTTCACCAATACCAAGGTGACGAAGCTCGACAAGAAGAGCGACAGCGTGGTCGCGACCATCGACGACGGCAAGGGCAAGCCGCAGACCATCGAGTTCGACCGCGTGATCTCGGCCGTCGGCGTGGTCGGCAATGTCGAAGGCATCGGGCTGGAGAAGCTCGGCGTGAAGGCCGAGCGGGGCATCATCGCCATCGACGGTTATTGCCGGACCAACGTCCCCGGCATCTATGCGATCGGTGACGTCGCTGGCCCTCCGATGCTCGCGCACAAGGCCGAGCATGAGGGCATCATCTGCGTCGAGGCGATCAAGGGCCTGCATCCGCACCCGATGGACAGGAACATGATTCCCGGCTGCACCTATTGCTATCCGCAGGTGGCGTCCGTCGGCATGACCGAGGCCAAGGCCAAGGAAGCCGGACGCGACATTCGTGTCGGCCGCTTCCCCTTCGTCGGCAACGGCAAGGCGATCGCGCTCGGCGAGGACCAGGGCATGGTCAAGGTGATCTTCGACAAGAAGACCGGCCAGCTTCTCGGCGCCCACATGGTCGGCGCGGAGGTCACCGAGCTGATCCAGGGCTATGTGATCGCCATGAACCTCGAGACGACAGAGGAAGAGCTGATGCACACCATCTTCCCGCATCCGACGCTGTCGGAGATGATGAAGGAAGCGGTGCTGGACGCCTATGGGCGCGTCCTCAACATGTAACGGAAGGGACGGCGAATCGTGAAAGACAACGACAACCTCACCATCGAACGCCCGACCTTCGTCACCCATCTCGAATGCGCGATGGAGGGCGACCGCTATCCCGCCGACCAGGTGCACAATCTCTCCAAGGCCGGCAAGCCGCTGCTCGTGCGCTACGACCTTGCGGGCGTGAAGAAGGCGCTGAGCAAGGATGCGCTGAAGGAGCGTCCCGCCGAGATGTGGCGGTATCGCGAATTGTTGCCGGTGCGCCAGTGCAAGGACATCGTCAGCCTCGGCGAGGTGACGACGCCGCTGATCCGGCTGCCGAAGCTCGGCGCCAAGCTCGGCGGCGGCGAGATCATCGTGAAGGACGAGGGGCGGCTGCCGACCGGCTCGTTCAAGGCGCGCGGGCTTGTCATGGCGGTGTCGATGGGCAAGGCGCTCGGCATCAAGCACATGGCGATGCCGACCAACGGCAATGCCGGTGCTGCGCTCGCCGCCTATGCCACCGCCTGCGGCATCAAGACCACGATCTTCTGCCCGGCCGACACGCCGGAGGTGAATGTCAGTGAGATCGAGCTGCAGGGCGCGACCGTCTATCGCGTCAACGGCCTGATCGACGATTGCGGCAAGATCGTCGGCGAGGGCAAGGCCAAGGTCGGTTGGTTCGACACGTCGACCCTGAAGGAGCCGTACCGGATCGAGGGCAAGAAGACGATGGGGCTCGAACTCGCCGAACAACTCGGCTGGGACGTGCCCGACGTGATCTTCTATCCGACCGGCGGCGGCACCGGCCTGATCGGCATGTGGAAGGCCTTTGCCGAACTGGAGGCGATCGGCTTCATCGGCAGCAAACGCCCGCGCATGGTCGCGGTGCAGGCCTCCGGCTGCGCCCCGATGGTGCGTGCTTTTGAAGCAGGCACCGAGCATGCGACACGCTGGGAAGACGCGCACACCATCGCCTCCGGCATCCGCGTGCCACAGGCGATCGGAGATTTTCTGATCCTGCGCGCGGTCCGCGAGAGCAAAGGTTTCGCAATTGCGGTCGATGACGAGAAGATTTCTGCTGCGCTGAGCGAAGTCGCGCGCGAGGAGGGGCTGTTGCTTTGCCCCGAGGGCGCGGCCACTTACGCCGCCTACAAGCAAAGCCTCGCCGACGGACGCGTCACGAAAAACGATCGCGTGATGCTGTTCAATTGCGCGACAGGCCTTAAATATCCGCTGCCGCCGGTCACGCGCACGCTCGATCGTTTCAAGCCGATCGACTTCGCGCAATTCTAAGGAATTAGAAAAAAGCGGGGGCCGTTCTGTTGAGTTGACCATGTCCAAATAAGAACAAGCCGAGCACGGCTTTCTTTACAGGGGAGGGAGCGATGCGAAGAATAGTTCTGGCGATGCTGGCAGTTCTCTTGTTCGGCGGCACCGCCGTCGCCCAAAACTATCCTTCGCATCCGATCACCGTCATCGTGCCGTTCTCGGCTGGCGGGCCGTCGGATGCGATGGCGCGTATCCTCGCCGAGCGGATGAAGGCCTCGCTCGGTGAGACCCTCCTGATCGAGAACGTGACGGGGGCGGGCGGCTCGATCGGCGTCGGCCGCGCGGTGCGCTCGCCGGCGGACGGCTACACCATCTCTTTCGGCCATCTCGGCACGCATGTCGCCAACGGCGCCGTCTACAAGCTCGGCTATGACCTCGTCGCCGATCTCGATCCCGTGGTGCTGCTGCCGAGCAACCCGATGATCATCGTCAGCAAGAATGCGATCCCCGCCAAATCGCTGAGCGAATTGTTGGCCTGGCTGAAGTCGCGCCCGTCGCCGCCGACCGCGGGCACTGCGGGCGCCGGCTCCGGCAGCCACATCGCCGGGCTCTATTTCGAGAACGTCGCCGGCATCAAATTGCAATATGTGCCCTATCGCGGGACAGCGCCGGCGTTGAACGACCTTGTCGCGGGACAGATCGACATCATGATCGATCAGACCTCCAACTCGATCAACCAGGTCCGCGGCGGCACCATCCGCGCCTATGCCGTGACCGACGACAAGCGCGTCGACTCCGCGGCCGAGGTCCCAACCACCGATGAAGCCGGCCTGCCGGGCTTCCACATGACGCTGTGGTCCGGCCTCTGGGTACCCAAGGGTACGCCGAAGGAGATCGTCGCCAAGCTGAATGCCGCGGCGGTGGAGGCGCTGAACGATTCCGCGGTCGTGAAGCAGCTCGAAAACCTCGGCCTGCGCATGCCGCCGAAGAACCAGCTCGCGCCCGAAGCCCTCGGCGCCTGGCAGAAGGCCGAGATCGCAAAATGGTGGCCGATGATCAAAGCCGCCGACGTGAAGGTGGATTGAAATCGTAGCGAGTAGCCCGGGTGAAGCGAGGCGCAACCCGGGACACCTCCATCAACGTGTACGAGCGGCCCCGGGTTACGCTGACGCTCCACCCGGGCTACGAAGCTCGCGCGCTGCCGCACGTGAGATCCTCATCCTGAGGAACCTGCGAAGCAGGCGTCTCGAAGGATGGGCCGCCGCGGGCCAGATAGGGGCCTCATGGTTCGAGACGCGCTGCGCGCTCCTCACCATGAAGGTCTGGCAGAGCGCGAGCCGCAACGGAAATCACTGCGCAGCGCCTGCAGCCGCGGTCGCCGGTGCCGCGGCGTTCGTCTCCTGCGTAACCACGCGTTGATCGGTCTTTGTTGCCACCGCCGTGCTGCTGTTAAAGCGCTCGCGGTAGACCAGCAAGTTCTCCATCACGCGCTGCACATAGTTGCGCGTCTCGGAGATCGGAATGCGCTCGACCCAATCGACCGGATCCACGTTCGGATCGCGCGGGTCGCCATAGGCCTTCACCCAGTCGCGGACCCGGCCGCGGCCGGCGTTGTAGCCGGCGAACGTCATGATGTTACAGCCCTTGTAATCTGCGAGCAGCGCGCTGAGCTCGGCGGCGCCCATCTGGGTGTTGTAGACGGGATCGGAAACCATCCGGTCCCAGTCATAGGTCACGCCGAAGCGCTTGGCGGTGTCGCGGCCGGCTTCCGGCGTCACCTGCATCAGGCCGACGGCATTGGCCGGCGACTTGTCGCGCTGATCGAACGCGCTCTCGGTGCGCGCCACCGAATAGATCATGCTGCGCTCGATCTCGGGCGCGACCTGGGTATGTTGGGGGATCCCGATGGTCGGGAAGGCGTATTGATCGAGTGCAAGGCCGCGCCCCAGCGCCAGCTTGCCGAGCTGCAGCATGGTGGCCGCATCGTTGCGGCGGGCGGTGAGCTCGCCGAGCGCGTTGAGCATGGGGACATCCGTGCTCTGCTCGCCGAGATCGGCGGCGAAATACAGCACCACGTCGCGTTCGCCGATCTGGTAGAGCATATCGGCGGCGCGCACGCGCTCGTCTGCAGCCGCCGCATCGTCGGCGGCAGCAGGCGAGGGCGCCCGCAGCTCGATCGCATCAAGGCCGAGCTTGGCGCGCGCGAGCTGTCCGTAATAGGCGGTCGGGTAGCGCGCGGCAGCTTCGTAGCTGGCGCGCATCGCGTCCTTTTCTCCGAGCGCTTCGGCGGCGCGGCCGCGCCAGTAGTTGGCGCGCGCCAGCACGATCGGATTGGCCGCGCCTTCGTCGATGCGCGCGAAATGCGTCGCCGCAGTCACGGGATCGTCGAGATAGCGCAAGGCGATCCAGCCGCACGTGGAGTGGAAATCAGCACGGTAATATTCGTTGGCCGGCAGCGCGGCGGCGGCGACAACCTGGTATGCGGTCTGGAACTTGCCCTGATCGAGCAGTTTGCGCGCCAGCGAGCGCCGCTCGCGCCACCATTGATCGGTGTCCTGCAGCGCCATGGTCTCGGGCGCGGCTGATAGCACCAGGTCCGCCGCGTCATCAACCCGGTTCTCGCCGAGCAGCCACTGCAGGCGGCAAAGCGTGTAGCCGAGATCCTTGCGGGCCTCAGTCGCGACATCGTTGAGCTGGTCGAGCGCCTTGCTCGATTTCGCGGCCACCGCGCCGCAGGCCTTCACGATCGCAAGCTCGTCGCTGCCAAGCCGTTGCGCCGCGCGCTTGGCGCCGGCAAGATCCCTGGCGCCGATCCGCTTGTCCATGCGCGCGCGGTGATCCTCGCGGGTGAGGAGATCGCCGAACAGCTCATATGCGTCGCCCTCCAGCCGATCCGACAATTCATCCGAGCGCCAGGCGTCGCCCACCAGACGCGCAGCTCCATCTCGGTCGCCTTCGGTCAGGAGCACCCGCGCCAGCGCGAATTTGCCCTTGGCGCTGGTGGGCCGATCGCGGGTGAAGCGATGAACCGTGACCGCGTCGCTGCGCTCCTGCCACAGCCGCCCCTCGGCCTTGCGGCGCAATAGCGCCATGCTCGGCCAATCCGGATTGGCGGCCATGAACCCCACATAGCGGCTGAAATTCGCCGTCGTCTCCGTGTGGCGCAGGATGTACCATTCGACCAGCTTCTGGCCCGCCGGGTCGGTGATCTTGTCTCTGGTGGCGGTCGCCTCTTCCGTCTTCGCCTTGCGCGCCAGATCGATCCCGTCTTTCACCAGTGCGAGATCGCCTGACAGTGCCGGCGTCGGCGCAGGAGCTTCCTTCGCGGATGCGTCTTTCGATTTCTTCGACTTGCGGCGCGCATCGGCGTGCTTGCCACGTCCGCGTTTTCCGACTGAGGCATCACGCTGGTTGCGCCCCTTCGTCGCCTTCGCGTCGTTCGTCTTTTTGATGTGCGCTTGCTTGTGGCTCGAGCGTGCCGTCGCATCCGTCGAGAATAGCGCGAGCACAGCCACGGTGAGGAGACAAGACAGCGAACGTAAGCACTGGTTCATTCCATGGTCCCCCTGCGAACCATTAGACAAACCAAGTCGCAAACCGTGCGGCTTGAGTGACCTAAGGTTATCACAGCGTCGATTCGCAACTGTCGCGCTCAAGCCACAGAGCGCAAAAAACGCTGACGTGAATGGAACTCTAACCGCGGTTGAATTGCGGACTGATCGAGATGGAACTTCGCATCTGCCAATGATCGCGTCGTCGTGTGATGCTTCCCACCGGACAGACGCGAGCGGCGCGAACTCAGCCGACAATCTTGGCCAAAGAGAGGTGAAGCGAGGTGTAACCTCGGGCGCATCGCCTCGCGAGAACGGGAACTCGCCTCCTCACTTCAGTGTCATGCCCGCGAAGGCGGGCATCCAGTAACCGGCGGCGTCCGAACGCAGGCACTGCCTGCTGTCGAATACTGGATCGTCCGCCTTCGCGGACGATGACAGCGGAGAGGGGAGAACTGTCCCTGGCTTGACCAGGATCCATAACTACAGGCGCTGGTGATGCGCCGAGCGGGTGGCCGCTTGCTAGCGTCACGTCAACCTCTGGTCGTTATGGGACCTCGCTTTGGCAGCGACCACAGAGCGAGAATCGCCGAGCCAAACCCACTACGTGGCCAGAATTGCTTCTCCTGTGATGCCAGTCGCGTGCCCAAAAAACGCCTGCTAGGCGCCAGGAACCCGTCCAAATGGTTGCTGCGGGGCAACGTTTGTTGCGATGAGGCAACAGTTCTCTAAGATTTAACCGTTTGATCAGCCGGGTGTTGCACGCGCCGCTTTTTGGCCACACCCCTGCATGAAATGATGCTTCGTAAGGCTAAAGCCACGGCACTCGCGAAGCGAAGGGAAGATCACCATTTCCCGGGTCAAGGCAGAGATGGCTAGGGAAACTGGGTTCGCGATGGACGCCAAGACCAATCTCAAGAACAGGCTGCCAAGCCGCCACGTGACGGAGGGCCCCGAGCGCGCCCCGCACCGCTCGTATCTCTATGCCATGGGGCTCACCACCGAGCAGATCCACCAGCCGTTCGTCGGCGTGGCCTCCTGCTGGAACGAAGCCGCGCCCTGCAATATCTCGCTGATGCGCCAGGCTCAGGCGGTGAAGAAGGGCGTGGCCTCCGCCGGCGGCACCCCGCGCGAATTCTGCACCATCACGGTCACCGACGGCATCGCCATGGGCCATGACGGCATGCGCTCGTCGCTGCCATCTCGGGAATGCATCGCCGATTCGGTCGAGCTGACCGTCCGCGGCCACGCCTATGACGCTCTGGTTGGCCTCGCCGGCTGCGACAAGTCGCTGCCGGGCATGATGATGGCGATGGTCCGCCTCAACGTGCCCTCGATCTTCATCTACGGCGGCTCGATCCTCCCCGGTAATTTCCGCGGTCAGCAGGTGACCGTCCAGGACATGTTCGAAGCCGTCGGCAAGCACTCGGTCGGCGCCATGTCGGATGCCGATCTCGACGAGATCGAGCGCGTGGCCTGTCCCTCGGCCGGTGCCTGCGGTGCCCAGTTCACCGCCAACACCATGGCGACCGTGTCGGAAGCGATCGGGCTCGCACTCCCGTATTCTGCCGGGGCGCCGGCGCCTTACGAGATCCGCGACGCGTTCTGCGCTGCCGCCGGCGAGAAGATCATGGAGCTGGTCGCCAAGAACATCCGGCCGCGCGACATCATCACCCGTAAATCCCTGGAGAACGCCGCGGCCGTGGTCGCGGCCTCCGGTGGCTCGACCAATGCCGGGCTGCATCTGCCGGCGATCGCCAATGAATGCGGCATCAAGTTCGATCTGTTCGACGTGGCGGAAATCTTCAAAAAGACTCCCTATGTCGCTGATTTGAAGCCGGGCGGCCGTTATGTTGCCAAAGACATGTTTGAAGCTGGCGGCATCCCGCTGCTGATGAAGACGCTGCTCGATAACGGTTACCTCCACGGCGATTGCCTGACCGTGACGGGCCGAACGATCGCCGAAAACCTCAAAAGCGTGAAATGGAATCCGCATCAGGACGTGGTCCGTCCGGCGGACAAGCCGATCACCGTCACCGGCGGTGTCGTCGGCTTGAAGGGTAATCTTGCGCCGGAAGGAGCGATCGTGAAGGTCGCGGGCATGTCGAACTTGAAGTTTACCGGGCCTGCCCGTTGCTTCGACCGCGAGGAGGACGCCTTCGAGGCGGTCCAGAAGCGGACCTATAAGGAAGGCGAGGTCATCGTCATCCGCTATGAGGGGCCGAAGGGCGGTCCGGGCATGCGGGAAATGCTGGCAACGACGGCGGCGCTGACCGGGCAGGGCATGGGCGGCAAGATCGCGCTGATCACCGACGGCCGGTTCTCGGGCGCCACGAGAGGCTTCTGCATCGGTCATGTCGGGCCGGAAGCCGCCATCGGCGGACCGATCGCGCTGCTTCAGGACGGCGACATCATCGAGATCGACGCGGTGGCCGGGACTCTTAACGTAAAGTTGAGCGACGCCGAGCTCGCCGAACGCAAGACCAAATGGGCCCCTCGCGCGACTAACCACACATCTGGTGCGCTGTGGAAGTATGCCCAGCAGGTCGGGCCTGCGGTGGATGGCGCGATCACCCATCCGGGTGGCGCGCACGAGAAACAGTGTTATGCGGACATTTGAGCGTACGATTATTGCGTTGATTTTAGGGGCCATTCCGGTGGCGGGCCCCGGATTCGCGTTTGACGGCGCCCCGGTCAATCCGTCGGACGCCACGCTGCCGATGGTTTCCCCTCAGCCCAGCGCTGGGGGCGGATTGAAGCGGATCGCGGTTCCGCCGCCCACGGCGAACGCCGCCAATTCCACGAGTTCCTTCTCGTCGCTGCAATTTGCCGCAGAGGGCGGCCATCCCGTCGCCCAGTGGAAGCTTGGCCGGATGTATGCCGAAGGCGACGGTGTCGCCCAGGACGATCTGCGCGCCTTCGAATATTTCAGCCGCATCGCCAATGCGCATGCCGAGGACAGCCCGTCGGCGCCGCAGGCGACGATCGTGGCCCAGGCCTTCGTGGCGCTGGGGCGCTATTACCTCAACGGCATTCCGAACTCGAAGATCAAGGCGGACACCGACCGGGCGCGGGAGATGTTCTCCTATGCCGCGTCCTATTTCGGCAATGCCGACGCCCAGTATGACCTCGCCCGGCTCTATCTGAAGACGCCGGACGCCTCGCGGGAAGATTTCCGCTATGGCGCGCGCTGGCTCGGGCTTGCGGCCCAGAAGGGCCAGCACCAGGCTCAGGCGCTGCTCGGCCAGATGCTGTTCAACGGCGACAGGCTGCCGCCGCAGCGGGCCCGCGGCCTGATGTGGCTGACGCTCGCCCGCGACAGCGCTGCTCCCGACGAGATGTGGATCAAGGAAAGCTATAACCGCGCGTTCGCCAAGGCCTCCGACGACGACCGTGCGATGGCGCTGCAGATGCTCGAGCACTGGGTGCAGGGCCGCCGCGACTAGCCGAGATTGGGTCGCATTGCATCCTCCGCGATTGGATGCCGCACTTCCTCTTGCGTTAGCGAGGAGGACGACAGTGCCGTTCTTACGCAGCCTCGAAGTCGAGATCGGCCCACACCGGCACGTGGTCTGATGGTTTTTCCCAGGCGCGGACGTAGCTGTCGACCCCGACATGGGTCAGCCGGTCGCTGGCTTGGGGCGACATCAAGAGGTGATCGATCCGCAGGCCCCAGTTCTTCTGCCAGGCCCCGGCCTGATAGTCCCAGAACGTGTACTGGCCGGGCGCGTCGGTGACGGCGCGCAGCGCGTCGGTCAGGCCGAGGCCGAGCAGGGACTGGAACGCTTCGCGGGTGGTCGGGCGGAACAGGGCGTCTTCCACCCAGGCCGGCGGGTTGTAGACGTCCGACGCCGCCGGGATCACGTTGAAGTCGCCGGCAAGGATCAGTGGCTCTTCCGCTTTAAGTCGCTCCCTCGAATACTCAAGAAGCCGCGACATCCATTTGAGCTTGTAGGGATATTTGTCGCTATTCGCCGGGTTGCCATTGGGCAGATAGAGGCAGGCGATCCTGAGCACGCCGTGCTTGTGGGTGACGACGCCTTCGAGGAAGCGGGCGTGGGCATCCTCATCATCGCCGGCGAGGCCCGACTTGGTCTCGTCGAACGGCAGCTTGGAGAGCAGGGCGACGCCGTTGAAGGTCTTTTGTCCGTGGGTGACGACGTTGTAGCCGAGCGATTCAATCTCCAGCCGCGGAAACGCTTCGTCGGTGCATTTGATTTCCTGCAGGCAGACGATGTCGGGGGAGCACTCCTTAAGCCAAGTGAGGAGGAGCTCGAGCCGCTGCCGGATCGAATTGACGTTCCACGTCGCGATGCGCATGAAGGGGACCTAAGTCGTAGCCACAATTTCGGCCGTTGGCATACCATGTGCCGCAGGGCTGTGATAACGATTTAAGAATTAATGGCGCAAAATGCGCCGTCGAGGGGCTGGCAGGGGCAGGATTGGGTCGTCACGGCCGTTGCGGGCCGGCGGACGAGCAAAAAGCATGAAGAAAAGAAATTTGATCCTCGTTGCAGGCGTCATCGGCATCGTTGCCGTGGCCGCCTACGCCACCCGCTCTTCGTGGCTCGCCGGTGGTGGCGCGAGCGCGCAGGCGCCGCAGCGGCCGCGCGCGGTTTCGGTCGAGCTCGCCAAGGCGGAGCGGCGTTCGGTGCCCGTCGATGTCGACGCCATCGGAACAGTGACGCCGATTGCCAGCGTGGCGCTGAAGTCACGGCTGGAGACCACGATCATTGGCGTGCATTTCGAGGACGGCGCCAAGGTCAATGAGGGCGACCTCTTGTTCACGCTCGACGCGCGGCAAATCGACGCCCAGATCGAGCAGGCGGAGGGTGTGCTGGCCAAGGACCAGGCCCAGCTCGAGGGCGCGCAGCGCGATCTCCGCCGCTACAACGATCTCGTCGCCAAGGGCGCGACCACCCAGGTCAATGTCGACAACGCCAAGACCCAGTCCGACATCCTGATCGGAACCATCAAGGCCGACCAGTCGGCACTGGAGAATTTGCGGGTCCAGAAAAGCTACACTGTCATCCGCGCGCCGTTCGCGGGCCGCATCAGCGCCGCCAATGTGAAGGTCGGCAATTTCGTGCGCCCCGCCGACACCCAGCCGCTCGCCACCATCAACCAGATGGCGCCGGTCTACGTCACCTTCGCGATTCCGCAGCGCGTGCTGGTCGACCTCCGCGACGCGATGGTGAAAAGCGATTCCAAGGTGATCGCGACCGTCCCCGGGCACAAGCGCTCGGAAGAGGGCAAGGTCGCGATGGTCGAGAACACGGTGGACTCGACCACGGGCATGGTGACCGTCCGCGGCATCATGGACAATGGAAATGAGACCCTGTGGCCGGGCATTCTGGTGCAGACCAAGCTGATCATCCGTAACGAGGATGCCGTGGTGGTTCCGACAGTCGCGGTCCAGCGCAGCCAGAACGGCAACTATGTCTTCGCCGTGAAGGACGGCGTGGCCAAGGTCATGCCGGTCAAGGTCGACCGCACCTTCGGCGGCTTCTCGGTGATCGCCGAGGGGCTCTCCGGCGGCGAGGACGTCGTCGTCGACGGCCAGTTGCTGTTGTCGGACGGCACGCGGGCCGAGCCGCGCGCCCGCAAGGCCGGGGCGTGAGCGATGTCGCTGCCCGAACTTTGCATCCGGCGACCGGTGATGACGACGCTGATCACCGCGGCGATCATCGCCTTTGGCATCTTCGGCTTCCGCCTGTTGCCGGTCTCGGCGCTGCCGAAAGTCGATTTCCCGACCATTGCGGTGACCGCGACGCTGCCGGGCGCGAGCGCCGACACCATGGCGGCCTCGGTCGCCGGCATCATCGAGCGGCAGCTCTCGACGATCGCGGGCATATCCTCGATGTCCTCGAACTCCTCGCAGGGCACGAGCGTCATCACCATCCAGTTCGATCTCAACCGCAACATCGATGCCGCGGCGCTCGACGTGCAGACCGCGCTGACGATCGCGCAGCGCCGGCTGCCGATCGAGATGACGACACCGCCGAGCTTCCGCAAGGTGAACCCTGCGGACTTCCCGATTCTCTTCATCTCGCTGAACTCGGCGACGCTGCCACTCTCGGCCGTCAACGAGTATGGCGACATCACCGTCGGCCAGGCGCTGTCGCAGCTTCCGGGCGTCGCCCAGGTCCTGATCTACGGCGCTCAGAAATTCGCGATCCGGGTCCAGGCCGACCCCGTGGCCGCGGCGGCGCGCGGGGTGTCGCTCGAGGACATCAGGACCGCGGTGTCGCGCGCGAATTCCTCGACCCCGGTCGGAACGCTGAACGGGCCGAAGCAGGACGTCGCGCTGCAGGCCTCCGGCCAGATGGACAAGGCAGCCGACTACCGGCAGATCTATGTCGCCTGGCGTAACGGCTCGCCGGTCAGACTCGATGAAATCGCAAAGGTCTATGACAGCGTCGAGAACGACAAGGTCGCGACCTGGCTGAACGACGAGCGTGCGATCGTGCTCGCGATCCAGAAGCAGCCCGACGCCAATACGGTTGCGGTGGTCGATTCCGTATTGGCGAAGCTGCCGGCGCTGCGCGCCTCGATCCCGCCCTCGGTGACCATGCAGGTGATGATGGACCGCTCGGTCTCGATCCGGCAGGCGGTCAGCGACGTCGAGGAAACCCTGTTGATCGCGATCGGGCTGGTCATCCTGGTGATCTTCCTGTTCCTGCGGTCGCTGTGGGCCACTTTCATTCCGGCGCTCGCGGTTCCGATCTCGCTGCTCGGCACCTTCGCGGCGATGTATGCGCTGGATTACTCCGTCAACAACATGACGCTGCTGGCGCTGACATTGTCGGTCGGCTTTGTGGTCGACGACGCCATCGTCATGCTGGAAAACATCGTCCGCCACATCGAGCGCGGCAGGCGACCGTTCGAGGCGGCACTGAAGGGCGCGCGCGAGATCGGCTTTACCATCATCTCGATCACCTTCTCGCTGATCGCCGTGTTCATCCCGGTGCTCCTGATGGGCGGCATCGTCGGCCGCGTATTCCGTGAATTCGCGGTGACGATCTCGATCGCGATCATCGTGTCCGGGTTCGTCTCGCTGACCTTGACGCCGATGCTGTGCGCGCGCGTGCTGCGCGCCCATGACGAGACCAAGCGCCCGAATGTCGTGCTGCGGGCGTTCGAGGCGATGTTCGACGCCTTGCTGCGGGCCTATGAATGGGCGCTCGACTGGGTGCTGACGAAAAAGGCGCTGATGCTCGCGGTCACCTTGGCGACGCTCGCCGGCACCTTCTATCTCTACATGATCGTGCCGAAGGGCTTCTTCCCGCAGGAGGACACCGGCTTCCTGATCGGCGTGACCGAGGCTGCGACCGACACGTCATTCGAAGCGATGAAGGTGCGCCAGCAGGCGCTGGTCGACGTGCTTCGGACCGACCCTGCGATCGACTACGTCAACTCGACCGTTGGTTCCGGCGGGCCCAACCCGACAGCGAATTACGGCCGCCTGTTCATCGCGCTGAAGCCGCAGAAGGAGCGCGACAACGCTAGCGTTGTGATCGGACGGCTGCGCCAGAAGGCCCGCGCCATCCCGGGCATGCAGGCATTCTTCCAGAGCGTCCAGAACCTCAACATCGGCGGCCGCGTTTCCAAGAGCCAGTATCAATATGTGCTGCAGAGCGGCGATACCGAGTCGCTATACCGGATCGCGCCTGAGATGCGCGACAAGATCGAGAAGATTCCGGGCCTGCTCGACGTCACCACCGATCTCTACATCAAGAATCCGCAGATGACGGTCGACATCGACCGCGAGAAGGCCGCGGTCTACGGCGTCACCGTCGATCAGGTGCGCAACCAGCTCTACAACGCCTATGGCGCACGCCAGGTCGGCACCATCTACATGCCCTCAAACGACTACCAGATCATCCTGGAGGTGCAGCCGGAGTTCCGGGTCGATCCGTCCAATCTGTCCAAGCTCTACATGAAGACCGGGAGCGGCCAGACCATTCCGCTCGATGCCGTCGCAAGACTGGTGCCGTCGGTCGGGCCGTTGCAGATCAACCACCAGGGCCAGCAGCCGGCGGTGACGATCTCGTTCAACCTCGCGCCCGGCACTTCGCTGGGTTATGCGGTCGACCAGATCACGGCGCTGGAGCAGAGCTCGAACCTGCCGGCGACGATCGCGACCGGCTTCTCCGGCACCGCGCAGGTGTTCCAGGATTCGCTGCGGGGGCAGGGCGTGCTGATCCTCGCCGCGGTGTTCGCGGCCTTCGTGATCCTCGGCATTCTCTACGAGAGCTTCATCCACCCAATCACGATCATCTCCGGCCTGCCGTCGGCCGGCATCGGCGCGATCCTCACCTTGATGCTGTTCAACATGGAGCTGTCGGTCATCGCGATGATCGGCATCGTGATGCTGGTCGGCATCGTCAAGAAGAACGCGATCATGATGGTCGACTTCGCGCTCGAGCGTCGTCGCGTCGGCCTGAGCGCCGAACACGCCATACGTGAGGCGGCGTTGCTGCGCTTCCGCCCGATCATGATGACGACGTTTGCCGCGATCTTCGGCACGCTGCCGATCGCACTCGGTGCCGGCGCCGGCGCCGAACTGCGCCAGCCGCTCGGCGTCGCCGTGGTCGGGGGGCTCTGCGTCTCGCAACTGCTGACGCTGTTCATCACGCCGGTGATCTATATCTATCTCGACCGCATCGACCGTCGGCTGCGCCGCAGGCTCGAGCCGCAGGAGGAGGGTGGCGAGGATCGGCCGCACGTGGTGGCGGCGGAGTGATGATGTCTCCCCGTGCAATGTGGGCGGCGGGATTTGCCGCCGTCGCGTGGCTCGCAACGATCGGCCCGCCCGCCCGCGCGGCCGAGCCGATCGAGATCTTCGACGCGCATCTGCACTACAATTGGGAGCCGACGCCCACCTACAAGCTCGATGAAGTGCTGGCGCTGTTCAAGAAGCACCGTATCACCGGCATCATTGCCACCAGCCGTCCCAATGCCGGGACGCATGTACTGGTCGATGCCAAGGCTGATGGCCTCGAGGTGGTGCCGTTCCTCCGGCCCTACCGCGTGCGTGCCGACATCCAGACCTGGTTTGGCGATCCCGCGATCTTCGACCTCGTGCAGCAGGAGTTCAAGCGCGGCTATTATCGCGGTATCGGCGAATTCCATTTGTCGGGCAAGGCGGCTGATACCGAGTGGGTGAAGAAGACCGTCGATTTCGCCGTCGACCACGATCTCTATTTGCACGCGCACGCCGATCAGGAAGCCGTCGAGATCCTGATGCGGCATAATCCGCGCGCCAGGATCATCTGGGCGCATACCGGCTTTGGCCTGCCGACCGATCGCGTCGCCGCCATGCTCGGCAAATATCCGAACCTGTGGGGCGAGCTGTCCTATCGCGGCGGTATTGTCGACGGGGCAGGCAAGCTGACGGCGGAGTGGCGCGCGCTGTTCGAGCGCTATCCGAACCGCTTCCTGCTGGGCTCCGACACCTGGGTGCCGGAACGCTGGGCAAGCTACGGCGACATCATGGCCGCCTACCGCGCCTGGCTCGATCAGCTACCGCCCGATATCGCCGCAAAGATCGCGCACGGCAATGCGCGGGCGTTGTTCGCCAGCCGCTGAGAGGAAAATCAGATCGAGAAGCTGGTGCCGCAGCCGCAGGAGGCGGTAGCGTTCGGATTCACGACGCGGAACGACGCGCCGATCAAATCGTCGACAAAATCCACCTCGGACCCCGCCAGGAATGGCGCAGAGGCTGAATCGACCAGCACCACCGCCTCCTCACGGGAGATCACGAGATCGTCTTCCGCCTTGGCGCGGTCGACGTCGAACTTATACTGGAAGCCGGAGCAGCCACCGCCTTCGACCGAAATGCGCAGCATCGCACCGTCACCCTCGCTCTTGAGGATTTGACCGATCCGGCGGGCGGCCCGCTCGGTGATGGTGACAGAATCAGTCATGGCAAGCTCCGAAGCCTTATCATTTGAGCATGATCTCCGCGCAGACGCTCCGCGTTTGTCGCGAGGGAAAACCGGTATCCACTTTTCCGGATCATGCTGGCAGCGTCATACCCAATTCATTTGGTATCCCGCACTCACCATAGTTAAGTGCGGAAGGAAGCGGAATCAAATGGATAAGGACTAAAATACCGTGTCGGTCGGAATGGCTGCCCCCCGCGCGCCCTATGCCTGCGACCCCGATCGCAGCCGCGGGCGGCTGTTCGCGGAGGCCCCGAGCAAGACCCGCAGCGCCTTCCGCCGGGATTGCGACCGGGTGATCCATTCCACTGCATTCCGGCGGCTGAAGTACAAGACCCAGGTCTTCGTGTTCCACGAGGGCGACCACTATCGCACGCGGCTGACCCATTCGCTGGAAGTTGCACAGATCGCCCGTGCGCTGGCTCGCCAGCTCGGGCTGGACGAGGACCTGACGGAGACCTTGGCGCTGGCGCATGACCTCGGACACCCGCCGTTCGGCCATGCCGGCGAGCGGGCGCTGGACAGGTGCCTGAAACCCCATGGCGGCTTCGATCACAACGCGCAGACGCTGCGCATGGTCACTGCGCTGGAGCACCGTTATCCGGAATTCGACGGGCTCAATCTCACCTGGGAATCGCTTGAGGGCATCGTCAAGCACAACGGCCCGCTGACCGAGCGCGACGGTGCGCCGGCCGGACGCTACCGCGAGACAGGCGGCATCCCTATCGGTATTTCCGACTACAACAAGACCTACGACCTGGAGCTGTGGAGCTTTGCCTCGCTCGAAGCCCAGGTCGCGGCCTTCGCCGACGACATCGCCTACGATGCCCACGACATCGATGACGGCCTGCGCGCGGGGCTGTTCAAGGTTGACGAACTCAAGGTGATGCCGTTGACCGCGGAGATCATCGCGGAAATCGACCGGCACTATCCGGCTCTGGACGAAGTCCGGCGTGGCGCGGAACTGGTGCGCGAGTTGATCTCGCATTTCATCAGCGCGGTATTCGCCGAGGCGAGCCGGCGGCTCGAGGCCGCACAGCCGCAATCCGCTCACGACGTGCGCCGTCACAATGGGCCGCTGATTGCGTTTCCGCCGGCCGTGGCCGAGGAGGAGGCGGAGATCAAGGCCTTCCTCTGGCAGCGGATGTACCGCCACCAGCGGGTGATGCGGGTGATGGACGACGCCGAACAGATCGTGTTCGACCTGTTCGCGCGCTACCGGCAATCTCCGGGCGACCTGCCGCCCGAGTGGGTGGAGGGCAGGGAGGCGGAGACCGAGGCGGAACGCGCCAGGCGGATCGGTAATTTCATTGCCGGGATGACCGACCGCTACGCCCTGATCGAGCATAACAGGCTTTTTGACTCGACCCCGGATTTGCGTTAGGCGGCGCCCATGGCCGACAAACCTGCTTCTTCGCACCTTTTTGCCGATGTGCTCGCGCGCGTGCGGGCGATCTGTGCCGCGCTCGCGGCTGAGGACCAATGGCCTGAAGGCACCGATTTTTCGCGCATTGTGGTCGAGCCGCCGCGGGAGGCCAGCCATGGCGACATGGCGACCAACGCCGCAATGGTGCTGGCAAAGGAGGCCAAGGCCAAGCCGCGCGATCTCGCCGAGAAGATCGCGGCGAAGCTGCGGGAAGACGAACTGGTGGCGTCCGTCGACGTCGCAGGTCCCGGCTTCATCAATCTCACCTTGAAGCCGCACGTCTGGATCGGCGAGCTGCGCACGATCCTGCGCGAGGGGGTGGGCTTTGGCTGCAGCGCGATGGGCGGCAACGAGAAGGTCAATGTCGAGTACGTCTCGGCGAACCCGACCGGACCGATGCACGTCGGCCATTGCCGCGGCGCGGTGTTCGGCGATGCGCTTTGCAGCCTGCTGGAGTTCGCAGGATTCGACGTCACGCGCGAATATTACGTCAACGACGCCGGCGCGCAGGTCGACGTGCTCGCGCGCTCGGCCTATCTCCGCTACCGCGAGGCGCTCGGCGAGGACATCGGCGCGATCCCGGAGGGGCTTTATCCCGGCGACTATTTGAAGCCGGTGGGGCAGGCGCTTGCCAGGGAATACGGCGACAAGCTGCTTTCGATGCGCGAGGCCGCCTGGCTGCCGATCGTGCGCGACAAGGCGATCGCGATGATGATGGCTGAGATCAAGGACGATCTCGCCGCGCTCAACATCAAGCACGACGTGTTCTTCTCCGAACGCTCGCTGATCGAGACCGGCAACAACAAGGTCGCCGAGACCATCGATTTCCTGCGTGACAAGGGTGACATCTACGAGGGACGTCTGCCGCCGCCGAAAGGCAAGCCGGTCGAGGATTACGAGGACCGCGAGCAGACGCTGTTCCGTGCCACCGCCTATGGCGACGATGTCGATCGTCCATTGATCAAGTCGGACGGTACCTACACCTATTTCGCGTCGGATATCGCCAACCATCGCAACAAGTTCGAGCGCGGCTTTAACAATCTGATCGATGTGTTCGGCGCCGACCATGGCGGCTACGTCAAGCGCATGCAGGCGGCGGTGAAGGCCGTGAGCGCCGGCAAGGCGGAGCTCGACGTGAAGATCGTGCAACTCGTCCGGCTGCTGCGCGACGGCGAGCCGGTGAAGATGTCGAAGCGCGCCGGCGAGTTCGTGACGCTGCGCGAAGTCGTCGACGAGGTCGGCTCGGACGCGGTGCGCTTCATGATGCTGTTCCGCAAGAACGACGCCGTGCTCGATTTCGACCTCGCCAAGGTGATCGAGCAGACCAAGGACAATGCCGTGTTCTACGTCCAGTATGGGCATGCCCGCGGCCATTCGGTCTTCCGTAACGCGCGGCAGGAGGTTTTGCCCGATCTGCCGGACGAGGACGGCGCGCGGCGGGATTATCTTTCGGGGGCGGCGCTCGAGCGGCTGTCCGATCCGGCAGAACTCAGCCTGCTCAAGCAGTTGGCGCTCTATCCGCGCATGATCGAGGCTGCGGCCGTCGCACACGAGCCGCACCGGATCGCCTTTTATCTGTATGATTTGGCCAGCGAGTTCCACGCGCTGTGGAACAAAGGGGGCGATCTGCCCTATTTACGCTTCATTATGAATAATGATGCAGAGATCACAAGGGCGCGACTGGCAATGGTTCAGGGCGTCGTCTCGGTTCTGGCATCGGGTCTAGCTGTTCTAGGCGTCCACGCCCCAACCGAGATGCGGTAGCAGCAGGGGCGAAGCCTCTCGCGATGGGGATCGTGGGGGTACTTGGCAGGGACCAACTCGTTCGCACCAGGAAGTTGCAGGCGACTTGGCGCTGTCCCGAAGGGGATGCAAGATCACGATGGCTGATCGATATCAAAACCGAACTTTTCCCGCCGATCTCGACTACGATCGCGGCACCAATGCCACGGGTCGGGCCGAAAACGACCCGCTGGCCGAACTGGCACGGCTGATCGGACAAGCCGATCCGTTTGCCACCACTCCGCCCAAGCCGCAGCCGGCGCCGCATCCGCTGCAGTCGCGGGCCAATGTCCGGCCGCAGACCTATCAGCCGCAGGCTGAGGATGAGGAGGTGGACCTGCCGGCCAGCCCACCGCCCTGGATGCAGCGCGCCCGCCATGAGGTCGCGCCGCCGCAGCAATATGCTGCGCCGTCGCAGGACTATGCTGCGCCATCGGAGGACTACGAAGAGCCGGATATTCAGCCGAGCGCCGTGCACCCGCTGCATCGCTACACCGCGCAACACGCGGCGGCGCCGGTGCCGACGCCCGAATATCGCGCGCCGGTGCCGGAATATCGCGAGGAGTTGCCGCTCGAGGAGCCGGCGCAGCAGCTTGATCCATCGCGTTACGACGATGCGCTTTATGGCCAGATCGAAGCCGGCGAGCAGGATTTTCAGCGCGAAGCGGCGTATCCCGACGATCCCTACGCCTATCAGAGCGCCGCTTACGAAGACGAGGAGCCTCCGCCGCGGAAGCGTAGCAGCGGACTGATGACGGTAGGGGCCGTGCTAGCGCTCGCGGTGGTGGGCACCGGCGCAGCCTTTGGCTACCGGACCTATGTGGGGTCGCCCCGCAGCGGCGAGCCGCCGATCATCAAGGCCGATAACAGCCCGACCAAGATCATGTCTCAGCCTGACGGTGCCGGCAAGGCGCCAGACCGCATGGCGTCCGGCAACGGCACGGAAAAGCTCATCTCGCGGGAGGAGACGCCGGTCGACGTCACCTCAAATACCGGACCCCGCGTGGTGTTTCCGCCGTTGAACCAGAATGCCAACCCGCCGCCGGTGGCGAGCGTCGCTCCCTCGGCAGCTTCGCCGCTGACCACGAGCGGTACGCTGCCGAACAATGAGCCGCGGCGGATCCGGACTCTTTCGGTCAAGGGCGATTCGGCAGATGCCGGCGTGCCGGCGTCGGCGCCGCCTCCGCCAGCCAAGTCAGCGCCTGTCATGCGGACTGCGTCGGTGACCCCGTCCCATGGCAACCCGCAATCGGCCAACGCGAGCACCAACACGCCGATGTCGCTGGCACCCGGGGCGCCGCAGCCCGATCCGGCGCCAACCCGTGTCGCTTCGACCAATCCCACCGCGAGCGTGAGCAGCGGAGGGTATGTGGTTCAGGTCTCCTCGCAACGGAACGAGGCGGATGCGCAGGCCTCCTACAAGGCGCTGCAGGGCAAGTATCCAAGCGTGCTCGGCTCGCAGTCGCTGCTCGTGAAGCGCGTCGATCTCGGCGAGAAGGGAGTGTACTACCGGGCGTTTGCCGGTCCGTTCAGCTCCCTGGATCAGGCGACGCAGGTTTGCAGCAGCCTGAAGGCTGCCGGCGGGCCGCAGTGCCTCATCCAAAGGAATTAACGGCGGTTTCCTTGACGCTCGGGATACATGCGGCCTAATCGGCCGCATGGTAAACCGAGCATTCATCACGGGCGTATCCGGGTTTGAGCTGACCGATGCCGAGCGCGAGTTCATTCGCGCCGAACGGCCGTGGGGCTTCATCCTGTTCAAACGGAACGTCGAAACCCCCGATCAAGTATCTGCACTTGTTCGTGAATGCCGTTCAGTCGTAGGTCAACCCGAGGCGCCGGTCCTGATCGACCAGGAGGGCGGCCGGGTTCAGCGGCTTGGACCGCCGCATTGGCCCGTCTATCCCGCCGGGGCGGCGTTTGGTGCGCTGTACGATCGCGATTCGCAGCTCGGGCTTGCCGCGGCGCGGCTCGGCGCGAGGCTGATTGCCGCCGATCTGGCGGATCTCGGGATCACCGTCGACTGCCTGCCGCTGGCGGACGTGCCGGTCGAAGGCGCCGACGCCGTGATCGGCAACCGCGCCTATGGAACCGATCCAGCCAAGGTGGCCGCCATTGCCCGCGCCGTGACGGACGGATTAGAGCAGGGTGGTATTTTACCGGTGCTGAAACATATACCAGGTCATGGACGGGCCACGGCGGACACCCATTTCCGGCTGCCGACCGTCGATACGGCCAGGCCCGAACTGGAACGGACCGACTTTGCGGCATTCCGGCCGCTTGCGGACCTGCCGATGGCGATGACTGCACATGTTGTGTTTAGTGCGCTGGACCCCGCCCAACCGGCGACGACTTCTGCGACAATCATTGAACAGGTGATTCGCGACGGTATCGGGTTCCAGGGTTTGTTAATGAGTGATGACGTGTCGATGAACGCGCTCTCGGGATCGATCGCCGAGCGGACCCGGGCGATCATCAGCGCAGGCTGCGACATGGTCCTGCACTGCAACGGCAAGCTCGACGAGATGCGCGAGGTTGCGCGCGAAACGCCGGAACTAACCGGCGAGGCGCTGGAGCGCGCCAAGCGCGCGCTGGCAGCACGGAAACCGCCGCTTCCGTTCGACCGGCTGGCGGCACGGGCCGAACTGGATGCCTTGATAGGACAAGTAGGTACGGCATGACCGCGGAAATTCTGTCGTTTGAGACCGGCCGGCCGGCTGAAATCAGCGAGGACGAACCGGCGCTGGTGGTCGACGTCGGCGGCTATGAGGGCCCACTCGACCTCCTGCTGACGCTCGCGCGGCAGCAGAAGGTCGACCTGTCCAAGATCTCGATCCTGGCGCTCGCGGACCAGTACCTGCAGTTCATCGAGGCGGCGCGGAAGATCCGGCTGGAGCTTGCCGCCGATTATCTGGTCATGGCGGCCTGGCTCGCCTACCTGAAATCGCGGCTGTTGTTGCCGGAGCCGCCGGCGGCGGAAGGGCCGAGCGCCGAGGAGATGGCGACCGCGCTCGCCAACCGGCTGCGGCGGCTCGAGGCGATCCGGGAAGCGGCGAACCGGCTGATGAACCGGCCGCAGTTCCAGCGCGATATCTTTCCGCGCGGCAATCCGGAGTCCATCGCCGAGATCAAGCATCCGAAATTCACCGCGACGCTCTACGACCTGCTCACGGCTTACGCCGTGCAGCGCCAGCAGCGGGTGCTGGCCAGCGTGCATCTGACCAAGCGCACGGTGTGGTCGCTTGCCGAAGCGCGCGCCTCGCTGGAACGCCTCGTCGGTGCGGCCGATAACGAGCACTGGAATTGCCTCGACGAATTCCTGATGGACTACGTCGTCGAACCGTCGCAGCGGGCGACCGTGTTCGCGTCGAGTTTCGCCGCCGCGCTGGAATTGGTGCGGGAAGGCGAGATGGAGCTGAACCAGAGCCGAGCGTTTGCGCCGCTCTATTTTCGTAAGCGTTTGCCGCAAGTGCCCGGTGCCACCGCGCCGGACATTACGGCTGAGTAAGTGGAAGAAGGAGACCGAGCCATGGCAAGCCTGGCGGAAAAGCGCATGGAAGATGCCGAGGAGCACGTCACCGATCCGCAGGCGCGGCCCGAGGAATTGCGGCTTCTGGAAGCCCTGCTGTTTGCCTCCGCCGAGCCGATCGACCAGGCAACCTTGGCCAAGCGCATGCCCGAGGGCGTCGATGTCAAGGCCGCGCTGGCGCAACTGCAGGCGGAATACGCCCCGCGCGGGGTCAATCTGGTGCGCGTCGCCAACAAATGGACCTTCCGCACCGCCGGCGATCTCGCTTGGCTGATGACGCGCGAGACCACGGAGACGAAAAAACTCTCGCGCGCGGCGATCGAGGTGCTGGCGATCGTCGCCTATCACCAGCCGGTGACCCGCGCCGAGATCGAGGAGATCCGCGGCGTGGTCACCTCCAAGGGCACGCTCGACGTGCTCCTGGAAACCGGCTGGATCCGCCCCCGCGGGCGTCGCAAGACGCCGGGACGGCCGCTCACCTTCGGCACGACGGAAGCGTTCCTCTCGCAGTTCAGCCTGGAGGCGCTCGGCGACCTGCCCGGTCTCGACGAGCTGAAGGGAACCGGTCTCTTGGATTCGCGCCTGCCGTCCGGCTTCAATGTCCCGACGCCATCGGACGATCCGACGCTTCGCGAGGATGAGGACCCGCTCGAGCCCGGCGACAATCTGGAACTGTTCCTGGCGCCGGTTGCCGAGCCCGAGGAGGGCGGCGGCAAGGATTCGGAGTCAGAGGGCGGTGGCCCTTCAGAGGGTGATGGCAAGGATTCAGCCTGACCCCCGCAGCCGGAACGCAGCAGGTTAACGGTAGCAATATTGCGTAGCCGCGACAGCGATTTGCCGCGGCTTGAGTCCTTGTTTTTGACGCCCTGCGGGCCTACTTTCCGCTCGAAGCTTCGGCCGGTGCGCCGGTCACGTTTGGAGGGTTTGCAGGATGGGTTCGCTTAGCATTTGGCACTGGATCGTCGTGATCGCAGTGGTCCTGCTGCTGTTTGGCCGCGGCAAGATTTCCGACCTGATGGGCGATGTCGCGCAGGGCATCAAGGCCTTCAAGAAGGGCATGCAGGACGATGACAAGACTGCGGAAAAGCCCGCCGAGCCGGTGAAGTCCATTGATCACAATGCGGCGCCGTCGGCAGCACGGTCGGACGTCGGCAGCAAGGCTGTCTAAGGCTTGTCTGACGCGTTTTCTTCACGCGAACCGGTGACCATGTCGCTTGAAAACGCTATGGACGTTCGTTGAGAAAAAACACGTGCGACCCCAAATCCTGTTACAAGGGCCGGGGTTGTTTGCGCGCGTGAGCGGAATCTTTCATGTTCGACATCGGGTGGAGTGAACTGGTCGTCATCGCGGTCGTCGCGCTGATCGCCATCGGCCCGAAAGAACTCCCCGGCGTGCTCCGGATGGTGGGCCAGTGGATGGGCAAGGCACGCCGGATGGCTGCTGAATTCCAGGGCCAGTTCCAGGAAGCCATGCGCGAGGCCGAGATGGCCGAGCTCAAGAAGGGCTTTGACGACGTCAGGGAAGCCGCCACGGGCATTACCAGCGGGAATGTCATGACGTCACTGCAGAAGGACGTGAACGACGCCCTGCAGATCGGCGACATCGAGAAGCCCGCGGAGGCCAAGCCTGCGGATGCGCCGGCCGCTCTGCCGCCGGCATCGGCGGGCGATACGCCGGTAATTCCAACGACGCCGGCCGCGCCTACGCCGGAGACCTTTGTCGAAGCCGAAGCGCACGCGGCGGCGAACGAGCCGCTCGCGATCGTCAAAGAGGCTGAGCCGCAACCGGCAGTGCCGCAGGACGCACCTGAGGCGCCCGACGTGCAAAAGAGCGCGAAAGCGTCATGAGCGCCGAAGACATCGAAGCCAGCAAGGCACCGTTGATGGACCACCTGATCGAGCTGCGCTCGCGGCTGATCAAGGCGCTGCTCGGATTCGGCGTGGCCTTCATCTTCTGCTTCTTCTTCGCCAAGCAGATCTACAACGTGCTGGTGTGGCCGTTCGTCTGGGTCGCCGGGCCTGAGAACTCGAAATTCATCTACACCGCGCTGCTGGAATATTTCATCACGCAGCTCAAGCTTGCGCTGTTCGGCGCCGGCTTCATCTCGTTCCCGATCGTCGCAACCCAGATCTACAAGTTCGTGGCGCCCGGGCTTTATCGGCACGAGCGCAACGCGTTCCTGCCATATCTGATCGCCACTCCCGTGTTCTTCGTGGCCGGCGCGATGCTGGTCTATTTCGTGGTGCTGCCGATGCTGGTGCGGTTCTCGCTGGGCATGCAGCAGATGGGCGGCGCGGAGACCGCGCAGATCCAGCTCCTGCCGAAGGTCGGCGAATATCTGTCGCTGATGATGTCGCTGATCTTCGCCTTCGGCATCGCCTTCCAGCTCCCGGTGATCCTGACGCTGCTTGGCCGCATCGGCATCGTGACCTCGCAGATGCTGCGCGAGAAGCGGCGCTATTTCATCGTCATCGCTTTCATCATTGCCGCGGTCCTGACCCCGCCGGACGTGCTGAGCCAGGCCTCGCTCGCGATCCCCTTGCTGGCGCTCTACGAGGGCGCCATCATCGCCGTGCGCGTGGTGGAGAAGAAGGCAGCCGCCGCCCGAACCTCGACCGGCGGCACGCCCAGCGCCACCAATCCGGCCGAGTAGGGCGTTATTCGTCATGCCCGGGCTTGTCCAGGGCATCCACGTCTTTTACAGACCGTGCAATCGAGGCGTGGATGGCCGGGACAAGCCCGGCCATGACGTAGGAATGTGGTCATGCACGACATCAAAGCGATCCGCGACAATCCCGAGGCTTTCGACGTCGGAATGAAACGGCGCGGGTTTGCGCCCCTGTCGCCGTCGCTGCTTGCGATCGACGAGAAACGCCGCGCGGCAATTCTGGCGTCCGAGCAGGCGCAGGCACGGCGCAATGCGGCGTCCAAGGAGATCGGCGAAGCCAAGAAAGCCAAGGACGAGGCGCGCGCGGCGAAGCTGATGGCTGAAGTCGCGGAGCTCAAGACCTCGCTGCCCGAGCTTGAGACCGCCGCGAAGGCGGCCGATGAGGAGCTGAACACGCAACTTGCCGCGCTTCCGAACTTGCCGGCGCAGGATGTGCCTGATGGCGTCGACGAGCACGGCAACGTGCAGCACCACGTATTCGGCGCGCCGCGTCAGTACGGTTTTGCGCCGAAGCCGCATGACGATCTCGGCGGCGCTCTCGGCTACATGGATTTCGAAGCGGCCGCGAAATTGTCGGGCGCACGCTTTGTCGTACTGAAGAAGGGATTGGCGCGGCTGGAGCGGGCGATCGGGCAATTCATGCTCGACCTGCATACCAATGAGCACGGCTACACCGAAATCAATCCGCCGCTCCTGGTGCGCAACGAGGTGATGTTCGGCACCGGGCAATTGCCGAAATTCGAGGACGATCAGTTCTGGGCGATCAAGGGCGAATTGCTGACTGCCGGTGAAGAGCGGCTGAAGAGCGAACGTCTCGGACTGATCCCGACCGCCGAGGTCTCGCTGACCAATCTCGTCCGCGAATCCATCGTCGACGAAAAAGAGCTGCCGATGCGGTTGACCGCGCTCACGCCCTGCTTCCGCGCCGAAGCGGGCGCCGCCGGCCGCGACACGCGCGGCATGATCCGCCAGCACCAGTTCACGAAGGTCGAGCTGGTCTCGATCACGACGCCGGAGACCAGCCGCGACGAACATGAGCGCATGCTGGCCTGCGCCGAGGAAGTGCTGCGCCAGCTCGACCTGCATTATCGCGTGATGACGCTGTGCGCCGGCGACATGGGCTTCTCCGCGCAGAAGACCTACGACATCGAAGTGTGGATGCCAGGACAATTTTCAGGTCAGGGCGACGGTGGCGCGTATCGTGAAATCTCGAGCTGTTCGGTCTGCGGCGATTTCCAGGCCCGGCGAATGGATGCGCGCTATCGTGCCGGCGACGGCAAGCCGCGCTTCGTGCATACGCTGAACGGCTCCGGCACCGCGGTCGGCCGAGCGCTGATCGCCGTGATGGAAAACTATCAGCAGCAGGACGGCTCGATTGCCGTTCCCGACGTGCTGCAGCCCTATATGGGCGGCTTGAAAGTGATCGAGCACGACACATGAAGTGAACCTGCAAGATGGCGCTGCATCGCGACATCTACTGGATCGGACGGCAGTGGGCCGTCACCGGTTTCGGGATGCAGCTCATCGATCAACGGCACGGCGGAAAGTTCGATATCGAGATCGCACGGCTCTGGGACGAGGGGCTCGCGGGCGATTTGGGTGCGCAGAAATGGTTCGATCCGGTCGATTTTGGCAAAGGGCTTTGGGTCGCGCGGCAGCGCCACACGAAACCGCTTGTAACCGCTGAGGTCGATTCGGCGCCCGAGCCGCTGGTCGTCGAGAAAGTGGACGTTGCGACGGCTGGAGCCATTGAGGCGCTACCGCCGAAAACCACAGGATTTCAGCTTCGGATCGCGGGCAGCGCCAAATTCCTGCGACCCTGGCGTGTCCGGATGAAGCGGTAAGAACCCGCAAATCGCCGGGGTTTGCCTCTGCGGCGTTTGCCGGTTAAGACCTTTGGCAAGACAGGCGATCGAACAGGGCATTTTGAACGGATGCGAATTCTCTGCACCAATGATGACGGCATCCACGCGCCCGGGTTGAAGGTCGTCGAGCAGATCGCGCGCACTTTGTCCGACGACGTCTGGATCGTGGCGCCGGAGCTCGACCAGTCTGGCGTGTCGCATTCGCTGTCCCTGAACGATCCCTTGCGGCTGCGCGAGATCGGCCCGCGCCACTTCGCCGTCCGGGGGACGCCGACGGACTGCGTGATCATGGGCGCGCGCCATATCCTCGGTCCGAAACTGCCGGATCTCGTGCTGTCGGGCGTCAACAAGGGCCGCAACGTCGCCGAGGACGTGGTCTATTCCGGCACCATCGCCGGCGCACTCGAGGGCACCATACTGGGCCTGCCGTCATTTGCGCTGTCGCAGGAATTCAGCCTCGAGACCCGTGAAAAGCCGCTCTGGGACACCGCGCTGCAATTCGGCCCCGACATCGTGCGCAAGGTGATGGATGCCGGCATCCCCAAGAACACCGTGATCAATGTCAATTTCCCGGCCTGCGTGCCGGAGGACGTCAAGGGCATCCGCGTCACCCGGCAGGGCAAGCGCAATCTCGGTTTCCTGAAGATCGATGAGCGCCGCGATGGCCGCGGCAATCCGTATTTCTGGATCGGTTTTGAGCGCACGGCGATGATGGACACGCCGGCGGAAGGCACCGATCTCGCGGCACTAGCGGCGCGCTATGTGTCGGTCACGCCGTTGCGGCTCGACCGCACCGATGAAGCGTTCTCGGAAACGCTGACGTCGACGCTGAAATAGGCTTCGTAGCCCGGATGGAGCGAAGCGCAATCCGGGTCCGGTGAATCCACACATGCACGCATAGTCCCGGATTACCGTTCGCTCCATCCGGGCTACGGATTCGACGCTAGACCGGCGCGCTCTTCAGCGTGCTGTCGATCAATTGGGCGAGCGTTTCAAGCTGGAATGGCTTCTGCAGCGCGGGCCGATCGCGATATTCCTCCGGCAGGCCCGAAGAGCCATAGCCGGTCGCGAAAATGAAGGGACGATTGCGCGCGTTGATCAGTTCGGCGACGGGCGTGATCACCTTGCCGTTGACATTGACATCGAGGATCGCGAGGTCGAACTCGGTCGATTGCGCGAGCTTGACCGCTTCTGAAATTTCCCCGGCCTCGGCCGCCACGCTGTGACCCAGTTCTTCCAGCATGTCGGCGACCATCATCCGGATCATGACCTCGTCTTCGACGAGAAACACAGAACAGCCCTCAGGCCGTGCGGTAGTCATGTCGGAATCCTTGCCTGTCCCCGCGCCACGTTCGCAAATATCTCCCGCAGGCGCAACGTAAACGTTCGCGCTCATGCTCGCCTCACAGAGCCTCGATCGTGCGTCGTCGCCGATCATATGGGGAATAAAATACTTGCTCGCCAACGCCGCGTCATGGCTATGGTTCCGGGGAGGGAACGCGATCGTGAGGGAAATTTTCCTCAACGCGGGATTTCGAGTTGGTGTGGCATTAATCGGCTAGGATCGTGCTCGGCAACCGTGCCGCGCAGCAAGCTTACGAGACCCGCTATGGCCAGCACATCTGAGCCGCCCGAGAAAATGATGTTTCAGCTCGCGCTGAGGCGGCGCGGCATCAGCGACCAGTCGGTGCTTCGTGCGATGGAGGAGGTGCCGCGCGAGCGCTTTGTCGCGGCCAATGACCGCGACCATGCCTACCGCGACAGCGCGCTCGGCATCGCCTGCGGGCAGACCATCAGCCAGCCCTTCGTCGTCGCCTACATGACCGAACAGCTCCAGCTCAACCGGGAGCACCGGGTGCTCGAGATCGGCACCGGCTCCGGCTACCATGCCGCGGTCCTCTCGCGGCTGTGCAAGCATGTGCTGACGATCGAGCGCTACCGGACATTGGCCGATACCGCCCGCCAGCGGCTGGAGAAGCTCGGCTACTACAATATCGAGGTCATGCTCGGCGATGGCTTCGACGTGCCCGCGGGCGCCGGCGATTTCGACCGCATCATCGTCACCGCCGCGATGGAGCAGATTCCGGAGAAGCTTTTGCAGCGGCTCGAGGTCGGCGGCATCCTGATCGCGCCGGTCGGCCCACACCATGGTACCCAGACGCTGGTCCGGGTGATCAGGACCGAGACCGGCTTCGAGCGCAAGGAATTGGTCGACGTGCGCTTCGTGCCGGCCCTGCCGGGGGTGGCGCGGGAACTGTAGAGTCTGGGGATTGCTGCCTCGCGCCAATACCTTATTCCGAAGGTTAAGCGCTTGTTTACTCGGTACGTGTTTACTCAAAACAGTATTTTGTTGCGTACGAGTGAGTAACCATGTCCGCTGTCGTCGAGTTGCTTCGCTCGCGCCGCGTCCCGCAGGTGGCGGTGCTGGCGCTGATGTCGGTCGGTTTTGCCGGGTGCAGCGGCGACATGTCGACGCGCTTCTCGCAAAACTCCTATTCCAACAATCCTTTCGCCTTCGAGCCCCAGGCGACCGGCTCGGTGCCGCAGCAGCCGGTCGAGCGGCGTGAGCTGCCGCAATATGCACGGCCGCAATCGCCGTATTCGCAGTCGCAGTCCTATCAATCCCAGCCGCTGCCGCCGCCGGTTGCTGCGCCGCAATCCTATCCGGTCTCCAACTCCGGCGTGTCAGGAGGCGGGCGGGGCGTGGCATCCTATGCTCCGCCACAACAACCGCCGCGCCTTGAGGCCACGGGGACCGTGCCGCAGTCGGTGGCGCGCGCGCCCGCAGGCCACGGCGGCACCACGATCATCGTCGGCACCAGCGATACGCTGGACGTGCTGTCGAAGCGCTACAACGTCTCGACCGCCGAAATCCTGCGCGCCAACGGCTACAAGGGGCCGCGCGCGCTGTCGCCCGGCCAGCAGCTTGTCATCCCGCGCCCGGCTGCGGTGGCGGCAGCGCCAGCACCTGCTGTCGCGCCGCCGGTGAGCAAGCCGGTCGCCGTCGCAGCCACTGCCGGAGGCGTCCATTACGTGAACAAGGGCGACACGCTGCACAGCATCGCGCGCCAGCATCACGTCTCGCCGGCCGAGCTTGCGAAGGCCAACCATCTCGATCAGTCGGCCAAGCTCAGCCTTGGCATGAAATTGACCGTCCCGGGCGCCAAGACGGCCGCGGCTGCGCCCGCAGCGCCGGCACCCGCATTGGCACCGGCTCCCGTGCCAGCTGCTCCGGCACCGAAGGTGGTTGCGACCGCGCAGCCGCAAAGCGCCCGGCTGGTCCAGCCCGCGGCGAATGTCGAACAGCCTGCTCCGGCCGCCGAACCGGTGGCGGTCAAGCCGAGCGAGACCACCAGCTCGTTGCCGACCTTCCGCTGGCCGGCCCGCGGCAAGGTGATCACCGGCTATGGCGCCAAGACCAACGGCAAGTCCAATGACGGCATCAACCTCGCAGTGCCCGAGGGCACGCCGGTGAAGGCCGCCGAGGATGGCGTCGTCGCCTATTCCGGCAACGAACTGAAGGGTTATGGCAATCTGGTCCTGGTGCGGCACTCCAACGGCTACGTCACCGCATATGCCCATGCGAGTGAGCTGCTCGTGAAGCGCGGCGATACGATCAAGCGCGGTCAGGTGATTGCCAAGTCGGGCCAGTCGGGAGAGGTGACTTCGCCGCAGCTTCACTTCGAGATCCGCAAGGGATCATCCCCGGTCGACCCGCTGCAATTCCTCAACGGGGCGTGAGGCGCGAGTTCGCGGGACTATCACTCTCCGCAGATGCGCTGTCATCGCCCGGCTTGACCGGGCGATCCAGTATTCCAGAGACAGTCGTAGTTGAGTCGAGAGGCCGCGGCGTACTGGATTCCCCGCCTTCGCGGGGAATGACGGCTGTTAGTGCCTCAAGACTTCCCGCTACTTGCCCGTCAGCCTCACGCCGAGCCGGCCGGCCAATTCCTGCGTGAACTGCCACGCGACGCGGCCGGAGCGGGAGCCGCGGGTGGTCGACCATTCCAGTGCCTCGCGCTCCAATTCCTCGCCATCGATCTTGATGCCGAAATGGTCGCAATAGCCTCTGACCATGGCGAGGTATTCATCCTGACTACAGCGGTGGAAGCCGAGCCACAGGCCGAAGCGGTCGGACAATGAGACCTTCTCCTCGACCGCTTCGCCGGGATTGATCGCGGTCGAGCGCTCGTTCTCGATCATCTCACGCGCGAGCAAATGCCTGCGGTTGGAAGTGGCATAAAGGATGACGTTCTCGGGACGTCCCTCGATGCCGCCCTCCAGCACTGCCTTCAGCGACTTGTACGAGGCGTCGTTGCCGTCGAAGGAGAGGTCGTCGCAGAACACGATGAAGCGGAAATCGGAGGCGCGCAGCACTTCCATCAGCATCGGCAGGCTCTCGATATCCTCGCGATGGATCTCGATCAGCTTCAACCGATCCGCAGGCTTGCGGTCGAGATTGATGCTGGCATGTGCGGCCTTCACGAGAGACGACTTCCCCATGCCGCGCGCGCCCCAGAGCAGCGCGTTATTGGCGGGCAGCCCATTGGCGAAGCGCTCGGTATTTTCGATCAGGATGTCGCGCATCCGGTCGATCCCCTTGAGCAGGAAGATCTCGACGCGGCTGACGCGGGCGACCTTCGAGAGCCGTCCGTCCGGATGCCAGACGAAGGCATCGGCCACGCCAAGCTGCTCGCTTGCATCCGCGTCCGGGGCGGCGGCGGAGAGGTGGCGCGAGATCGCCTCCAGGGCGTTTGCGATCCGCTCCGCGGTGTCGCCGTTGAGCTCGCTTGCCGGACCTTTTGTCGCGGTTTTGCGGGGGCCTTTGGAGGCCAGTTTGGGCATGGCGCGAGGCGCTGATTTTTTGGCTTTTTTCGACATTTGCGCAGTTCCTGACGGGGCAGGCTTTAACGGGCCTTGGCGGCTGCCGCAAGCGGCCTAAATGAGGGGCTGTTAACGTTGCAATTGGGCCGGCCGCCGCTATAGTCCGCGCGAATTTGCCCGGACCGGGCTTGACGCGCCAGGCGTCGCCGGTCCTTCTCCCGTCTCACGAGGATTGTCCGAATGCTGATTACTCCTGCGTTTGCCCAGGCCGGAGCCGGCGGCGATGCCAACAGCATGTTGATGTCGCTTTTGCCGTTCGCGCTGATCTTCGTGATCATGTACTTCCTGATTCTGCGCCCGCAGCAGAAGAAGGTGAAAGATCATGCCGAGCTAGTCAAAAACATCCGTCGCGGCGACACCATCGTGACGTCGGGCGGCCTCGTCGGCAAGGTGACCAAGGTGGTCGACGACGACCAGATCGAGTTCGAAATCTCCGATGGCGTCCGGGTGCGGCAGATGCGGCAGATGATCTCGGGCGTGCGCACCAAGGGCGAGCCGGCGAAGGAAAAGGCCGAGGCCAAGGACGAGACGTCAGCGAGCTGATTGTCGCGCCGCAATTTCCGATCTGACAGGTCAACCCGATGTTGTATTTCACGCGGTGGAAGGCGCTGGGAATCATTCTCACGGCGCTCGTGGTGTGCCTTTGCGCCGTGCCGAACTTCTTCCCGGAATCCCAGGTCAAGACCTGGCCGGGGTGGGCGCAGCGGCGCCTGGTGCTCGGCCTCGACCTGCAGGGCGGCTCCTATCTGCTGCTCGAGGTCGATTCCAACTATGTGAAGAAAGAGAAGCTCGACCAGATTCGCGACGACGCCCGGCGTGTGCTGCGCGACGCCAAGATCGGCTACACCGGTCTCAACGCGCGCAATGATGCCGTGGAAGTGCGGATCAGCCGCGATACCGACCTGCCGACCGCGCTCTCCAAGCTGCGTGAGCTCTCGCAGCCGCTCGGCGGCCTGCTCGGTTCCAGCGGCCAGCGCAGCCTCGAAGTGTCCGATGCCGGCGGCGGGCTGATCCGCCTGACCGTGCCGCAGGCCGCCATCACCGAGCGCATCCGCCAGACCATCGAGCAGTCGATCCAGATCGTCGAGCGCCGCGTCAACCAGCTCGGCACCGTCGAGCCCGTGATCCAGCGCCAGGGCACCGACCGCATCCTGGTGCAGGTGCCGGGTCTGCAGGACCCGACACGCCTGAAGGAACTGCTCGGCAAGACCGCGAAGATGGAATTCCGCATGGTCGACACCTCGGTGTCGCCCGATCAGGCCCAGCAGGGCAGGGTTCCGCCTGATTCCGAACTCCTGATGAGCGCGTCGACGCCGAAGGTCCCGTACGTCGTCAAGAAACAGGTGCTGGTCTCCGGCGGCGACCTGACCGACGCGCAGCCGGGATTCGACCAGCGCACCGGCGAGCCGATCGTCAGTTTCCGCTTCAACACCTCGGGCGCGCGGAAATTCGCCCAAGCCACGACCGAGAATGTCGGCCAGCCCTTCGCCATCATCCTCGACAATGAGGTGATCTCCGCGCCCGTGATCCGTGAGCCGATCACCGGCGGCCAGGGCCAGATCTCGGGCAGCTTCACGGTTCAGTCCGCCAACGATCTCGCGATCCTCTTGCGCGCCGGCGCGCTGCCGGCGCCGCTGACGGTGATCGAGGAGCGCACGGTCGGTCCCGGGCTCGGCCAGGATTCGATCGAGAAGGGCGAACTGGCGGCCTATGTCGGCTCGATCCTGGTCATCGTGTTCATGCTTCTGACGTATCGGCTGTTCGGCGTGTTCGCCAACATCGCCGTGGCCGTCAACGTCGCGATGATCTTTGGCCTGTTGTCGCTTCTGAACGCGACACTGACCCTGCCCGGCATCGCCGGCATCGTGCTCACGGTCGGCATCGCGGTGGACTCGAACGTGCTGATCTATGAGCGTATCCGCGAGGAATTGCGGGGCGGGCGCAACGCGATCTCGGCGATCGATGCCGGCTTCAAGCGCGCGCTCGCGACCATCCTCGACTCCAACATCACCACCTTCATCGCCGCCGCGGTGCTGTTCTACATCGGTACCGGTCCGGTGCGCGGCTTCGCCGTCACGCTCGGGATCGGCATCATTACCACGGTCTTCACCGCGTTTACGCTCACGCGGCTGATCGTCGCGTGGTGGGTGTGGTGGAAGCGGCCGCAAAAGACCGTGCCGATCTGAGAGGCCTGTTGTGACTCATTATGTTCTCATTGGCCTTGGCATCCTGATCGCCGTGCTGACCGTCGTCGCCGCGCTCGGCATCCTGCCGCCGCTGCGCATCGTCCCGGACAACACGCATTTCGATTTCACGCGCTTCCGCCGCATCAGCTTCCCGATCTCGGCGGTGCTCTCGATCATCGCGATCACGCTGTTCTTCACCCACGGCCTGAATTTCGGCATCGACTTCCGGGGCGGCACGCTGCTGGAAGTGCAGGCCAAATCGGGCAACGCCGATATCGCCGCGATGCGCGCCACGCTCAGCACTTTGAACCTCGGTGAGGTCCAGTTGCAGCAGTTCGGCGGTCCGGCCAACGTGTTGATCCGCGTCGCCGAGCAGCCCGGCGGCGACAGCGCGCAGCAGGAGGCCGTGCAGAAGGTCCGCGGCGCGCTGGGCGATTCCGTCGAGTATCGCCGTGTCGAGGTGGTGGGCCCGCGTGTCTCCGGCGAACTCCTGGCCTACGGCATGCTCGGCCTGATGCTCGCGATCGTCGGCATCCTGATCTATCTCTGGTTCCGCTTCGAATGGCAGTTCGCGCTCGGCGCCATGATCGCCAACGTCCACGATATCGTGCTGACGATCGGCTTCATGTCGATCTCGCAGGTTGATTTCGACCTCACCAGCATCGCGGCGCTGTTGACGATTCTCGGCTACTCGCTCAACGACACGGTCGTGATCTACGACCGTATCCGCGAGATGCTGCGGCGTTACAAGAAGATGCCGATGCCGCAGCTCCTCAACGAATCGATCAACTCGACGCTGTCGCGCTCGATCATCACCCACGTCACCGTGACGCTCGCGCTGCTGGCGCTGCTGCTGTTTGGTGGTAACGCCATCCACAGCTTCACCGCGGTGATGATGTTCGGCGTGGTGCTGGTCGGTACCTACACCTCGATCTTCATCGCGGCGCCGATCCTGATCTATCTCGGCGTGGGCACCGTACGTGGGGACGCGCCGGAGACGCCGGCCAAGAAGCCGGAAGCAGCGGCAAAGAAGTAGCTGGTCATGGCTCAATCCTCGGACGCTCCACATCTTCCGAGGTCGGCGCCGATCGAGGCTTATGGCAAAGGCGGCTTCGCCTTTGCCGACATGTCGCATCGCGGCTCGCTGCTCTGCCTGCCCGATGGGATCTGGGCCTGGCCGGTGACGACCCCGCAGCAGATCGACCGATACTCGCTCGAGCGTGTGTTCGCGAAGGCCAACATCATTGACACGCTGATCGTCGGCACCGGAACAGAAACATGGATAGCGCCCAAGGCGCTGCGCGACGCCTTGCGCGCGGTGCATGTGGTGCTGGATACGATGCAGACGGGACCTGCGATCCGCACCTACAACATCATGATGGGCGAGCGGCGGCGGGTGGCGGCGGCGCTGATCGCAGTGCCATGAGCGAGCCCGGCGGCACGGACGCCGCGGCGTTCTGCGCCGAGCTGGTGCGCACCCATGATTTCGCGCGCTATGCCTCCACGCTGTTCGTGCCGGCGGTCGAACGCCGCGCGCTGCTCGCGATCTACGCCTTCAACGCCGAAATTTCCCGCGTTCATGAGCTCGTCAGCCAACCCTTGCCCGGCGAGATACGCCTGCAATGGTGGACCGACATGCTCGCAGGCAGTGGCCATGGCAGCGTCGAAGGCAACCCGGTCGCTGCGGAGCTGTTGCTCGCGATCAGGAATTTCCGGCTCCCCGTCGAGCCGCTGTCGCGGTTGGTCGAGGAGCATCAGTTCGATCTCTACAACGATCCGATGCCGTCGATGGCAGCGCTCGAGGGCTATCTCAACGAGACCGCCTCGGCGCTGTTCTCGCTCGCTGCGCGCGTGATGGCGCGGCCGTCAGAAGAAATTGATCACCTCGCGCGGCACGCCGGGCTCGCGCAAGGTATCGCGCAAGTGATCGCCGCATTGCCGCGCGATGCTTCGCGGCGGCAATTGTTCCTGCCGCTGCAGTTCCTTGAGCAGCACGGCGGCGGAATCGAAGACGTATTCTCCGGCAAGCAGACGCCGCAACTGCGCGCTGCGATCGACCAGCTCATCGGCGAGGCGACGAGCCATTTGAAGACCGCGCTCTCGCTGTTGCCGACGGTTTCGCCGGCGATGCGGCCGATCTTCCTGCCATTGGCGCTCCTCGAGCGCGATCTCGCGCGGATGTCGCGGACCAGCACGGACCCGTTCGCCCCACAGGTCACATCGCGGCTGCGGGTGCTGTGGACGGTGTGGCGGGCGTCGCGGCGACGGGAGTTCGGCGGCTAGAGCATTTTCGGTTCTGATTGAATCAGAACCGAAGCTCTAGAGCGTGATGTTTTTATACGGAAACATATCCTGAGTTTTTGAGATAGTTGGCGCACTCCTGGCTTGAGAAGAGATCGAGGAGTTCGCCGACCTTTCGCCAGGTTGCCTCGACATCGCGAGGCTCCGCGGCTCGCATCAGGTGTTTGAGTTTGGCGAAGACCTGTTCGATCGGATTGAGGTCGGGACTGTAGGGCGGCAGGAAGAGCATATGCGCTCCCCTGGCGCGGATGGCGTTGCGGGCGAGCTTGCCTTTGTGACTGCCGAGATTGTCGAGAATGACGACCTCGCCCTTTGCCAGGGTGGGCGCCAATATCTTCTCGACATAGAGGGTGAAGAGTTCGCCATTGATAGGACCGTCGATAGTGCAAGGTGCGCTGATCCTATCGTGGCGCAGCGCGGCGATGAAGGTCATGGTCTTCCAATGGCCGAAAGGCGCCGATGCTTGGAGACGCTGTCCGCGCGGCCCCCAGCCGCGTAGCGGCGCCATGTTCGTTTTGATCCAGGTCTCATCGATGAAGACCAAGCGCGAGGCGTCAATCCTGCCTTGATGAGCCTTCCAGCGCGCCCGTTTACGGGCGATATCGGGGCGATCCTGTTCGGCCGGATGGATCGTTTTTTTTGAAGCTCAGCCCCTCAGCGTGAACAAAAGCCCACACCGCCCGCACGTCTGTCTTGATGCCACGCTCAGCCAGCTCCCTCGTCAGCTTCCGCAAGGTGAACGGTCCCGAGCAAATGCGCTTGCGCAGCCAGTCGGCGTTGGCGCCGGACAGAATCGGCTTCTTGTGACCACCGATCTTGCCGGGCGAAACGCCTCCGGTCTCTCGCCTCAGATTCTTCCACTTCGTCACACAGGACGGACTGATCTGAAGCGCCGCTGCAATCGAGCGAACGGTCTCGCCAGCATCAGCTCGCCTAAGCGCCAGTTCGCGGATGTCTTCCGAATAGGGTCGCGTCATCCATGCTGGCCCCGGTCCCCAGCATGGAGTTTGAATCAGAAATTCCTCCAATTGGGAATCCCGATTCCGCCAAAAAACAACATGCTCTAGATTCTTGCTTTGACGCGTTTTCTTCACGCGAACCGGCGTCCACTTCGCTCGAAAACGCTTTAGCCCGCGCGCTACTTGCCGATGTGCTTGGTAAAGATCCTGATCGTGCGGCCCTTCACGACCGGGCCGGCATCGAACAGGCCGGACGCGATTTTCTCGATCTCGTCGCGCAGCGACACAAACTGTCCCTGCCGCGCCATGCTTGGCGTGCCGCGCGTCCCGGCAAGCTCGTCCATCGCGGCGTCGCTGATCTGACACTCCACGGCTTCGCCATCGTTCAGCATCGTGAACGTGAACGCCAGTCGTTCGGAATCATGTCCGCCAATCTTGCCACGCGCCAGCGGCATCGAAACACTCTCCTTGGGGATGATTCCAAGACTGCTTCGCAACGATGGCTTTGTCGAGGTAACGAGTTGGGATGGTTAGAGCGCTTTCGAGCGAAGCATGCCCTCGGACTTGATCCGAGGGTGGACGCCGGTTCGCGTAAAGAAAACGCGTCAAAGCAAGAATCTAGAGCTTCGGTTCTGATTCCATCAGAACCGAAGCTCTAGCGCGTGAGCCGGTCCATCTCGGCGACTTCGAAATTGAAACGGTCGCGAAGATTCTTGCGCTGCTCAAGGATGTCCTTGAGGAAGGCGCGGTCGGCCTCGTTCTGCATCATCGGCTCGATCAGGTCGATCTGGTTCATCGCCACGAGCTGCAATATCTCCGTGCGCGGCTTGCCCGCGGCATCGCGCGGCAGCGCATGGACGACTTGGATATGCTCGGGCGGCTTGACACCCTTGGCTGAGGCAAGCGTGTTGCGCAGCTTCATCTCCAGCGCGACCTCGTCGGCTTCCACGAAGGCATAGAGCCCGACGCCGACCCGGCGGTCTGCGAAGGCGACGATCGCGGTGTCGCGGACTTCCGGGTTCTTCCGGATCAGATCGATCAGGACCGGCGCGTCATTGACCAGCCGCCGGCCGCCGCCTTCGCGATCGGTGAAATTGAAGAGTCCACGGGTGATCGCCTGATAGACCTTTTTGCCGGTCTTGAGCCAGACGCTGGCGACGACTGACTTGCGAGCGAGGATCTTGCGTTCCTTCGGGGTCAGCGCATCGGGCGCATAGCTGCGCTTGTGCTTCAGCAGATGCCGCAAATCCTCATAGGCCGCGATGCGGAACAGGCGGCTGCGGCGCTTGAAGCAGGCGGCGAGCTGGAAATCGGTGAGATAGGCGCGGCCGTTGCGGCCGACCAGCCAGTTCTGCTCCTTGGCGAGATCGTTGTGGCAGATGCCGGCACGATGCAGTCTGCGCAGCGCATCCTTGGCCGAACGGAAATAGGCGACATCGCCATGCGGCTTCGCCAGGTGCAGCGCCACGCCGTCGATGAACCCGCGCACCAGCGCGCGTTGTCCCGCCCAGAGCAGCTTCGGTCCGACGTCGAGGTCGCGCGCCAGCGACAGCGCGCGGCGCTCGCGCGAAAACAGGTGCAGCGCCAGTGGAAACGACCAGAACGGCACCAGGTCGAGCCGGCGCAGCACCGCATCGGTCTCGCCGGTCTCGATGCGGAAACGTCCGCGCTCGACGGTCGAGAACACGTCGCGCTTGAGCAGGACTCCTTCGCGCCATCGCGCCGACAGGGTGGCGGCGTCGTCTTTCGGCAAGCTCATGGCTTAAGCCGCCGCCGCGACGTGCAAATGGTCCGATATCCAGCGGTCAAGATCGGCAAGCGCGCGGGCTGATATCGCCTGCTTCTTCGCTACCGTCTTCTCGTTGCCGCGGAGCCGCGTGCCGTCGGGCTTCTTCGTTGGCGGGCTGGCCAGCGGCGGGAACAGGCCGAAATTGATGTTCATCGGCTGGAACGAGCGCGGACCCGTGTCGACGGTCTCGATATGGCCGCCGGTGATGTGGCCCAGCAGCGCGCCTAGCGCCGTGGTCGAAGGCGGCGGCGCCAGCGAATGGCCGCGAGCGTCCGCCGCGGCATAGAGGCCGGTGAGCAGGCCGATGCTGGCGGACTCCACATAACCTTCGCAGCCGGTCATCTGGCCGGCGAAGCGCAATCGCGGCTCGGCGCGCAGCCGTAGTTGTGAATCCAGAAGCTTGGGCGAGTTCAGGAAGGTGTTGCGATGCAATCCGCCGAGCCTCGCGAATTCGGCGTGCTCGAGACCCGGAATGGTGCGGAACACGCGCTGCTGCGCGCCATGCTTCAGCTTGGTCTGGAAGCCGACCATGTTGTAGAGCGTGCCGAGCTTGTTGTCCTGGCGAAGTTGTACGATCGCGTAGGGCTTGGTGGTGGGATCGTTCGGATTGGTGAGGCCGACCGGCTTCATCGGCCCGTGCCGCAGGGTCTCGCGACCGCGTTCGGCCATCACCTCGACGGGCAGGCAGCCGTCGAAATAGGGCGTGTTGGTCTCCCAGTCCTTGAAGTCCACCTTCTCGCCGGCCAGCAGCGCGTCGACGAACGCGTCGTACTGCTCCTTTGTCATCGGGCAATTGATGTAGTCGGCTCCGGTGCCCCCCGGCCCAACCTTGTCATAGCGCGACTGGAACCACGCCACGCTCATGTCGATGGAATCCTTGTGCACGATCGGCGCGATCGCATCGAAGAAGGCGAGCGCGCTTTCGTCGGTCAGCTCACGGATGGCATCTGCCAGCGGCGCCGAGGTGAGGGGGCCTGTCGCAACGATGACGTTGCGCCACTCGACGGGCGGTAGGCCCGCGATCTCCTCGCGGCGAATCTCGATCAGGGGGTGCTCGTTGAGCGCCTTGGTGACCGCGGCGGAAAACCCCTCGCGGTCGACCGCCAGCGCCCCGCCGGCGGGCACCTGGTTGGCGTCGGCGGCGCGCATGATCAGCGAGCCGAGCCGGCGCATTTCGGCGTGCAGCAGGCCGACTGCATTGTTGGCAGCATCATCGGAGCGGAAGGAATTGGAGCAAACGAGTTCGGCAAGGCCATCGGTGCGATGGGCCTCGGTCATCCGCTGTGGGCGCATCTCGTGCAGCACCACGCGCCGGCCGGCATTTGCCACCTGCCAGACGGCTTCAGAACCGGCAAGGCCGGCGCCGATGATGTGGACAGGATCAGGAGAAGGCTTGGTCGCGGTCATCGCGCAGGGTTAGCGCGTTTTTCGCGCGAGCGCATCTGAAACCGGGCAGAGAAACTGGGGAGAGAATACGAGAACGCCCGCGTAAAGGGGCGGGCGTTATCCGTTCATTGATGGGCTGACAAAGGATCAGCCGTTGAAGTGCCCAGAGGCCACGCGCGGAATATCAGAGCGATCAAGGCCGATGTCCGCCAGCTCGCGATCGCTAAGCTGGGACAGCTCGGCAACATTACGCTGATAATCACGGAACGCCCGGATCATGCGGATGAGCGAGAGTAACATGGTAGTCTCCTAGAAATTACGATTCAGCTCTATGGGAAGCGTCATCGTCGATAGAATGAATATAGGTTGAGTTGATGCAGTGCGGTAGTTCCTATGTTGCGGTGCAGCTAAGTGAAAAATGCATGACGTCGGTAAGGCCTGATTAACCCATCAGCGGAGCGGCCCGACGAGGCGTCAGCGGGTTGGTGAGAACGCGTGCCGGTATTGGAAAAGGTCCGTAAAATCACGGGCTTGCGATGAGGGCGGCACTTCCGTCGACGCTTGGCATATGGGTGCGCACGGACGTGAAATCAAATGCTCGGCCTTGAGCCCCGCCCGGCGCGACGCCGGAGACCGATTCGGGGTGGCTAGCTTCTCATGCGTGATTCGCATGCGCCTTGACCCTTAGAAATGAAATTAAATTCATTTCTTCTGAGGTCGATCTAGAAGAATATTCCTCGTGGTCCCAGGATTTGGTGCGGAATGCCGAGTCCGCGAAGCCGGGCCAAGATCGACGGATCACTGAAGCATGTTTGCAGTCCGAAGGCTGCCTGCGGCCGATGCCGCTGCCGAACCTTCAACTCCCTATCCTCCGGGGTACGGTTCGCGAGCGGAGGGGACCGGATACCGCAGTAGCGGCAACGATGCTTCGCGCGGCTTGCCCTTCCTTACCAAGCTGTAATGAAAAATAGATGCAACGCATGCGTGCTTTGCTCGCAGCGTCGATCACATCTCTATCGCGCGGAATTCATTCTGAACTTTTCGATGATGAGCGAACAATGGTTGTCACGGATTCCGGCAATCACGTCGGCTTCCGTTCAAATAATACGGAAAATGGGGAAAAAACCGATGCGCAACAAACTGATTGCAGCGACTGCGATGGCTTTCATTGCTTATGCCGCCATTCCCGCCCACGCGGCTAAGGTCACCGTCGGCTGCAGCGGCGACAATCTCGCCAAGACCGAATCCGCAGTCGAGACAATGGCGGACGGTCCAGGCAAAATCGTGGCGCAAAAGGAGATTGCGCAAGCGCAGGACGCTCTGCTCGGTGGCAAGATGGGCGTGTGCGCGGCGCATCTGAACAAGGCGATGCACGCCGGCGAGGCGAAGTAAGGAGCAACGCTTCTCATAGGCGCCGATCGTCCCGCGGCGATCGGCTCCTTAAAGCGAGAGGGAGGGAAGCGCTACGGTACGCGGGTGAGTTGGGTGGCAAAATAGGCGACGGTGCGCGCATAAACCTCGCTCTTGTTCCATTGCTGGATTACCGCGAAGTTCGGATTGCCTGGCTCCCAATTCTTGCCGCGTTGCCAGCCATGGTTCGCGAAGAAATTCGCGGTCGAGGCCAGCACATCGGGCGCGCTGTGCAGGAGATCGCGGCGGCCATTGCCGTCGAAATCGACTGCGAATTTGATGTAGTTCGACGGCATGAACTGGGTTTGGCCGATCTCGCCGGCCCATGCGCCGCGCAGTTCCTGTGGAGGGACATCGCCGCGTTCAATGATGCGGAGCGCATCCAGAAGCTCGGCCCTGAACATATCGGAGCGGCGGCAATCATAGGCGAGCGTCGCCAGCGCCCGCAGAGTTGGGAATTTGCCGATGTTGACGCCGAAATCGGTCTCCAATCCCCAGATCGCCACCAGCACTTCGCCCGGTACGCCATAGGTCTCCTCGATGCGGGACAGCACCGAGCCGTACTGCTTCATCATGTTTGCGCCGCGGGTCAGGCGGGGCGGCACCATGCGTCCTGAGAATTCCTCGAAGGTCTGACTGAACACCTTCTGCGACTGGTCGCGCGTGAGCACGTTCTTGTCGAGGGTGACGCCGTTCAGGCCGACCTGGATCGCGGACTGCGAAATCCCCTTCGATGCCGCTTCCTTCTTGAAGTCGTCCAGCCACGTATCGAACGAGCCGCTGCCGCAGGTCGCGGCGAACGAAGGCGTGCTGAGGGTCAGGAGCAGGGCTCCCAGTGCAGTCCGGAGGGAAAAGCGAAAGCCCATGAAATCACTCACTCCGTGTCGACGACATCATCGACACTAATCTGGAAACGCTACCAAAATGTTTGCGGCAAGAGCGGCCAAAACAAGGCTTGTCGGCGTTGCACGCGCAAGTCAATCCACCATGCCGGGGCGATGTCACGTGCCGGAGCTCGGACGAACCCCAGTCTGATGCTGGCGCGCCAGACCGGGATGATGGAACAGATTTGCCGAAGATCTACGCGCTGTTTTTCCGACGCCACGGGAACAGGTTAGCGGGGAAGTCGGCAGCAGGCTTGCGCTCGCGCGGACGTGGCGGGAGCGGCTGCACATTGGGGTCGGGAACGATGATCTGCCGGTAGAGATGCCAAGTGGCGTGGCCGAGCAGGGGAATGACGATGGCGAGGCCGAGGAAGAAAGGCAGCGTTCCCAGCACCAGCAATGCTGCGACGATCAGGCCCCAGGCGGCCATCGGCACCGGATTACACGCGACCGCGCGAAGCGAGGTGACCATGGCTTCACCGGTCGTAGCGTGACGGTCGAGCATCATCGGGAACGACACCACGCTGATGCAAAGCGCGAGCAGGGCGAAGAGGAAGCCGACGCCGCAGCCGACCAGGATCAACCACCAACCCTGCGATGTCGTCAGCACCTGCGTGAGGAAATCGGGGATCCCCGCCGCCGTCGCGTAACCGAATGCCGAGACATAGATGGCCTGCGCCGTGGCGATCCAGGTCACGAACAGCGCGAACAGCAGCGTGCCTAGTCCAAGCATGGCGCCGAATGACGGCGAGCGGACGATCTCGATTGCGCCCCATGCAGAAGGCTCTTCGCCATTCTCGCGGCGGCGGCTGAGTTCATAGAGACCGATCGCCGCGAACGGGCCGAGCAGGGCGAAGCCCGCGGCCAACGGGAACAATAACGGCAGCACGGAATAGCCGTGCACGACGCGGGCAAGCACCAGGCCCAACACCGGATAGACCACGCACAGGATGACGGCGTGGCTCGGGACCGCCTTGAAATCCTCCCAGCCGAGCTGCAAGGCGCGATGCAGATCGCCGAGACTGATGGTACGAATCTCGGGCGCAGCCGCGACTTCCTGTCCGCTCTGCGTCAGTGATGTGACATTGTCGTGATAGGTGGCCATAGTCGTTGTCTCCCTGCGCGGCCGCATTTCTGTGCCCGCCAGCGAGGGGCACAACGTGCCGTCTCCTAAGCGATCACGAACAGGCCAGACGCGAAGACACCCAAGCGGCCATGTCGCGAACTGAGATGTCACGGTACTCCCAAACCGGGACAGACGCACTCACGCTTCGGTGAATGTCGCATTGGCAACCTTGGCTGGTCCGGGTAAAATCATTTTGCGACCCCGGCGGGTGCTGCCGGTCGAAAAGAGCCCCGAGAGAACCACCTGACACCACATCTCAAGTCCTTTGGAGTGAACGATGAGCATTTTCGGAAAAATCATGAGCTCGATCTTCGGCAGCAGCACAGCGACTGCAGCGCCGGCTAGCGGTGCGCCTGCGGGGAGCGCGCCCGCCGCCGGGGCCTCGCCGACCGCTCCGGCTGCCGCGCCTGCGCAGAGCGTCGACGTCGCTCCGATTTTGGATGCAGCCGTCGCCGCGAAGAAGGAGAAGCTCGAGTGGCGCACATCGATCGTCGACCTGATGAAGGCGCTCGACATCGATTCGAGCCTGTCCGCGCGCAAGGAGCTTGCCAAGGAACTCGGCTACACCGGCGACACCAATGATTCCGCGAGCATGAACATCTGGCTGCACAAGCAGGTGATGACCAAACTTGCGGCCAATGGCGGCAAGCTGCCGCCGGAAATCAAGCATTAAGGCGACGCTGGTACTTGAGCATTCGAAGGCCCGCGATCGTCGCGGGCCTTTTTTGTCGACCCCGCCAGATAATAACAACAACGAAGGAGAACGCCCATGAATACGATTGATCGCAGGACCATGCTCGCCACCGGCGCGCTCGCGCTGGCGGGAACGGCCGCGCAGGTTACGTCCGCCGACGCGCAGGTCGGGCCGAAGGCGATGTTTCCGGTAGCAGCGACGACGATCCCGATTGTCGGCGAGACCGAGGTATTCCAGGTCCGCCGCATCTATTGCATCGGCCGCAACTATGCCGCGCATGCGATCGAGCGCGGCTCCGATCCGACGCGCGAGCCGCCGTTCTTCTTCCAGAAGCCGACCGATGCGATCCAGAACGTTGCGATCGGGACGGTTGCCGATCATCCCTATCCGTCGCTGACGAAAAATTATCATCACGAGGTCGAACTCGTCGCCGCGCTGAAATCCGGCGGCGCCAACATTCCCGCCGATAAGGCGCTCGATCACGTCTATGGCTATGCGCTCGGTCTCGACATGACGCGCCGCGACCTGCAGAACGGCATGGCCGCGGAGAAGAAGCCGTGGGAGATCGGCAAGAGCTTTGACCATGCCGCCGTGATCGGTCCGATCCATCCGGCTTCCAAGACCGGACATTTCACCCAGGGCGCGATTTCGCTCGCGGTCAACGGCACCATCAGGCAGAACTCGGACCTGCGGAACATGATCTGGAGCGTCGCCGAGCAGATCGCAAAACTGTCGGAAGCCTTCGAGCTGAAGGCTGGCGACATCATCTATTCCGGCACACCGGAAAATGTCGGCCCGGTGGTCAAGGGCGACGTGCTGTTGTGCAAGCTCGAGGGCCTGCCGGACATGTCGATCCGGATCGTGTAGCAGGCCGCCCGACTCTCACGCCACGAGATCCCGGTATTCGGGATGCTTGCTGAGATAGTCGACGACAAAACCGCAGCCGGCGATCACCTTGTGGCCGTCGGCGCGGATCAATTCCAGCGCGCCCTTGACGAGTTCGGAGGCGATACCGCGGCCGCGCAGTGCACGCGGCGTTTCTGTGTGGGTGATGATGATAGCCGACGGCGTCGCGCGGTAGTTTGCGAACGCGATGCGGCCTTCCACGTCGAGTTCGAAGCGGCTTTGTGCCGTGTTGTTGCGGACCGATGTCATGTCTGATGTCTGCGCTTTCAGTGTTTCAGCAGATCCTGGTAATCCGCATGTTTCTCGATGAAGGCCTTCACGAACGGGCATTGCGCGATCACCTTCAGGCCCTCGGCGCGCACCTGGTCCAGCGCGCCGCGGACCAGCTTTGAGCCGATCCCCTTGCCGCCAAGCTCGGCCGGCACCTCCGTGTGGACGAAGGTGATCACACCATCCGCTTTCTCGTAGTAGGCCGCGGCAATATGTCCATCGACCGCGAGCTCGTAGCGCTTGCGCCCGGGGTTGTTGACGACTGCTTCGTTCACACGTCCATCCATCATCTCATTCCCGTTGTTTGCATCGCCGCAATCGCCCGCGGTTGTTCGCAAGTTGGCGATCGGCCGGCCTTGCAAGCCGATCATAACCGGCCTACGTTTTTTTCAAGACATACGCCCCGAAGCGGCCAGACGGTCGTTTGGTACTGCAATGTCATGATCGCTGGCTGCTGACGTATGCCTCTTTTCCAGGGAGGTCTACCATGTCGGATAAGCGTTTCTTTAGCACCCATAGACCTTGGGAGGACTGGTTCGGCATGTTGCTCGGCGTGCTGATCGTGGTCTCGCCGTGGTTTCCGATGCAGGCCGGCCGCGACGTCGTCGATGCTGACCGCAGCATCATGATCCTCAACACCTTCGTGATCGGCATGCTGGTGTTCGGACTGGCCCAGCTCGAATATGTCGCCCTGCAGCGCTGGGAGGAGGTGGCAGCGATCGTGCTCGGCTGCTGGCTGATCGCTTCGCCGTTCCTGTTCGGCTATTCCGGCGACACCCTGCTGCAGGTCTGGCACGGCATCCTCGGCGCGCTGGTGGTCTTGCTGGGTGCGCTGCAGCTCTGGCAGGACTGGGGCAGGAGCGACCAGGAACTCGCCAACCATCCGCAGTGACCCGCCCACGTCGCGGAGCGGTGGCTGGGCGGCCGCAGGCGCCGGGTCCGCCCTTGCCGAACCCCGTGCGGAGACGATAAACCGCAGAGGGGCAGCCAGAAGCCCCGCATGATGAAACTCCCGATGGGACGGAAATGAGCGGAGAGACGGGTAGCGTGGCCGCGCCGCGCGGCGATCAGTTGCGGATGTCGCGCCGGGTGATGAACCTGGCGCATATCGTGACCCAGAATGCGCGCCGGCATGGCGATCGCGCGGGATTCATTTGGCGGGACCGGAGCTGGACCTGGCGCGAGATCGATGGCCTCGTCTCCGCACTTGCCGCCGCGCTGGCGGCGCGGGGCATCGTCAGGGGCGACCGCATCCTCGTCCACTCCAAGAACTGCGACGAGATGTTCTGGTCGATGTTCGCCGCCTTCCGCCTCGGCGCGGTCTGGGTGCCGACCAATTTTCGCCTGATGCCCGACGAGGTCGCCTATCTCGCCGCAGCCTCCGGCGCCAAGGCCTTCCTCTGCCACGGCGACTTTCCCGAGCATGCCGCGGCCGCCGCCAATCCCGCGCTGCAATTCACCTGGCGGATCGGCGAGGAGGGGAGTTTTGGCGAGCGGACCGTCACTGAAGCGATCGCGGCGCACGCCGGCGCGAAGGTCGACAATGTCGCGGTCGAGCATGACGATCCCTGCTGGTTCTTCTTCACCTCCGGCACCACCGGCCGCTCCAAGGCCGCCGTGCTGACCCATGGCCAGATGGCCTTCGTGGTAACCAACCATCTCGCCGACCTGACGCCCGGCGTGAGCGAGCAGAATGCCTCGATCGTGGTCGCGCCGCTGTCGCATGGCGCCGGCATCCACCAGCTCATGCAGGCCGCGCGCGGGGTGCCGACCATCCTGCTGCCTTCGGAGAAATTCGATATCGCCGAAACATTCCGGCTGATCGAGCAGCACCGCGTCAGCAACCTCTTCACGGTGCCGACGATCCTGAAGATGATGGTCGAACATCCCGCCGTCGAGCAGTTCGATCATTCCTCGCTGCGCCACGTGATTTATGCGGGGGCGCCGATGTACCGCGAGGACCAGAAGCTTGCGATGCGAAAGCTCGGCGCCGTGCTGGTGCAGTATTTCGGCCTCGGCGAGGTCACCGGCAACATCACCGTGCTGCCGCCGGCGCTGCACGATCCCGAGGACGGCCCGCATGCGCGGATCGGCACCTGCGGCTTCGAGCGCGTCGGCATGCAGGTCTCGATCCAGGACGACCAGGGCCGCGAACTGAAGCCGTTCGAGACCGGGGAGATCTGCGTGATCGGCCCCGCGGTGTTCGCGGGCTACTACGACAACCCCGAGGCCAATGCGAAGGCGTTTCGCGACGGCTGGTTTCGCACCGGCGATCTCGGCCACATGGACGAAGAGGGCTTTGTCTACATCACCGGCCGCGCATCCGACATGTACATCTCCGGCGGCTCCAACATCTATCCGCGCGAGATCGAGGAGAAGATCCTGACGCATCCTGCTGTCGGCGAGGTCGCCGTGCTCGGCGTGCCCGATCCCTTCTGGGGCGAGGTTGGCGTTGCCGTCTGCGTCGCGCGCGAGGGCGCCGGCGCGGTCGGCGAGGCGGAGCTTGCCGCGTACCTTGCGCCGAAGGTGCCGCGCTACAAGATGCCGAAGCGCTTCTTCTTCTGGGATGCGCTGCCGAAGTCGGGCTACGGCAAGATACCCAAGCGCCTGATCCGCGATGAGCTGGAAGCGCGCGGGCTGCTCGACGTCTCCACCAAGCAGACCGGGTGATGCGCAGCATCGCCCAACCTGGTCCCTCTGCGCGCGAGCGCATTCAATGGGTGGAAGCGCGCGGGCGCGCATTTTCCTTCACGCTGCAGGCCGGCATTCCGCTGCTTGAAGCTGCACGCCGCGGCTTTGCGGCGGAAGGATTTTCGAGCGGCGTCTTGAGCGTAAGCGGCGGCGCGCTCGGCCCGTTCGCCTACGTGATGCCGGCGCTGTCGAAGACCGGCGCCAACGCCGCATTCTACAGCGAGACGTTTCGTCCCGACGGCATCACCCGGCTCAAGCTCGCCACGATGACGCTGGGCGAGCGTGATGGTGCACCGTTCTTCCACTGCCACGGATTGTGGACCGAGGCTGACGGCCGTTTCAACGGCGGCCATATGCTGCCGGAAGAGACTGTGGTCGCCGAGCCCTTCGAGGTGCAGGCCTTCGGTCTCGACGGCGCGACGTTTGTCGCCGAGCCCGATGCCGAGACCAATTTCAAACTGTTCGGCCCGATGCCGCGCCAGGCGACGAATGCGGAGACCACCAGCCGGGCCTTTGCGCTGCGGCTCCGCCCGAACCAGGATTTTGCCTGCGCGCTCGAGAAGTTTTGCCGCCAGCACGGCATTTTGCACGCGCGCCTGCATGGCGGCGTCGGCTCGACCATTGGCGCCTGCTTCGCCGATGGCCGCACGGTGGTGCCGTTCGCGACCGAACTCGCGGTCCGAGCGGGGACGATCGCTCCCGATGCCGATGGCCAGCTCGAAGCCGAGCTCGAGATCGCGCTCGTCGACTATCTCGGAGGCATCGCCGAAGGGAAATTGGTGCGCGGCGACAACCCGGTGCTGATGACGATGGAGCTCGTGCTCGAAGTGCTGGACGAGGAGGGGTAGGCTGTTGTCCCGGCCTTGATCCGGGACGACATCGTCATTACGGATGCAGTTCTCTCCGTCGTCATTGCGAGCGTAGCGAAGCAATCCACCCCTCCACGCGCGGAAGCATGGATTGCTTCGCTGCGCTCGCAATGACGGGGATGTTGCTGATTCATTTGTCAAACAGCGGAGAGGATACACGTTCTCATTCTCGCGGCGCATTGCGCCCGAGGTTTGCGTCGCTTCTGACCCTCTCATTGAGCAGAGGGCGCAGGGAAAGCCGGGCGCCGATTGCACCCATGGGTCCCGTGCAACAAAAAGCACGGGGGTAGGACCACAGGTTCAACCGGAATCACACCGGCTTTCCCTGCGCGACGGCTTTACGGCTTACTTCGTGCTCTCCCCGGTGACCGGGCTTTCTTGCCACCGTCACCTCAAGCGCGAACTTGTTCGCGCGAAAAGCTTAGCGCCAGCGTCGGGGCGCCAGGACCACACGACTTCGCCGTACGCAGCCACGCCATTCGTCTGGCGCTATTCGCGCCTGACATAGCCACGTCCATCGCATCCCGCTTCCAACGTCCGTGACGATCGCGATACGCCCCTCCAAGTGGAGGCGGGACGGCGCGGTTTCTAAGGTGATTTGCGGTGAGAACGAAGCGGAATGTTTTTCGCGGGCCGACTGGACGAGGCAAATCACGTTGATGTTGCGAGGGAATTTTCGCTCAGGCGGCATCCAGCGCTGGGCGGAGCCGCCAGTTCAATCCTTATCCTGAGGAGCCTGCGCAGCGGGGGTCTCGAAGGATGGGCCGCGGGCGAGATCGGGGCCCCATGGTTCGAGACGCGCTTCGCGCTCCTCACCATGAGGGTCTGGCATCGGCGGGTGCGAGAGGGCGCAAACACCCTCACCGCCGCTTGCGGACGTGGATGTTGATGTCGAGATCGATGTTGCTGACGCAGGTCTGCTCGGTGCGGTGCGAGCCGCCTTCGTGCCAGCGGCCTTTGCGCAGGCGGGCATCGCGCACATTGGCGAGCCGCAGGCAGCGCCATTGCGGGAGCCTGCCTGAACTCTCGCCGGCGAACTGCCAGGCCAGCACGACCTCTTCGCCTGCCTTGTTGGTGCCGATGATGTGCGGGCAAAGCTCGCGCGGCCGGCCCTCGTAGGTGCAGACGACCTGCTGCTCGCCGTGAATGGCATCACGGAAGAGAGCGTAGGTGGCGCTCGGCGCGGGGCGGACGCTCATAGTCAGGATCGTTCTTGTTGTGTTCCGTGATCTATGCCAGATAGTTCAGGATGTGACCAAAGCCCTGAACTGCGCCGGTTGTTAGGTACGCGCATGGCCGCACGAAAGAACAGAACGATCAATCTGCCGGCGCCTTACCTCAAGCGCATCTGGCTCGATCCGACCCGCATCACGGACCGGGACGCGTATCCGTTCTGCCTGCCATTGCTGCGGGATGACTTCGAGCTGAGCTTCGATCGTGCGATCACCATCATCGTCGGCGAGAACGGCACCGGCAAGTCGACGCTCTTGGAAGGTATAGCGGTGCTGGCCGGCTTCGACGAGGCTGGCGGCAGAAATGGTTACATGCCGGTCGATCACTCGAAGGCGATCGAGAAGATGGGCGGGCAACTGTCGCGCGCGCTTCGCGCAAGCTGGTTGCCGAAAATCACCAATGGCTGGTTCTTCCGGGCGGAAAGCTTCTTTTCGGTTGCGAGATATCTGGACGAGGTCAACAACGAATTTATTCCGGGAGTTGGTCGCGGCATCCCTCCAGACTTCCTCTCCCACTCTCATGGCGAAGGCTTTTTGCGTTTCTTTAACGAGCAGTGCCAGCGCCAGGGCATCTTCATATTCGACGAGCCGGAATCGGCGCTGTCACCTGCGCGCCAGATCGAATTCCTGAAACTGCTGCGCCGCATGGACGATACAGGACATTGCCAGGTGCTGATGGCCACGCATTCGCCGGTGCTGATGGCCTATCCCAACGCAACGCTGCTGCGGCTGACGAAATACGGCCTTGAGCCCATTACCGTCGAGCAGACAGACCACTACAAGGTGATGCGCGAGTTCTACGCGGACCCGGTGGGCTTCGTGACTGCGGCGATCGAGGAATAGAGTGGGGCGGGGACATGGGCCGAAAACGAAACCGAACGATCAACCTGCCGGCGCCGTATTTGAAGCGGGTCTGGCTGGATCGGTCCCTCGTTCCGGATTGGGAAGCCTATCCATTCTGTCTTCCCATTTTCAGGGACGAGTTCGATCTCAGTTTCGAGTCAGCCATCACCATCATCGCCGGCGAGAACGGTACCGGTAAATCGACCATCCTCGAAGGCATTGCGGCGCTTGCCGGGTTCGATAGCGGTGGCGGCGGCAAGGGACACAGGTTGATCGATCATTCCGACGCGATCGAAGTGACAGGGGAAGATCTATCGGTTGCCCTGCGCGCCGGCTGGTTACCCAAGGTCAACTACGGCTGGTTTTTCCGGGCAGAGACGTTCTTTTCGGTCGCGAGACACTTGGATCGCGCTGCGCAGGAGGCCGAACAACTGCTTGGCGGGCAGGCCAGGCAGTCGGCACCCGACTATCTTTCGTACTCCCACGCGGAGGGCTTCCTCTACTTCTTCGAAGAACGCTGCCAGCGGCAGGGCATCTTCATCTTCGATGAACCGGAATCCGCGCTGTCGCCTTCGCGCCAGATCGAATTCCTGAAGCTGATGCGCCGGATGGACGAGAGCGGCCAATGCCAGATCATCATGGCCACGCATTCGCCGATCCTGATGGCCTATCCAAATGCGACTCTGTTGCGATTGTCAAAATACGGATTGGAGCCGGTGAACGTGACGGATATGGATCATTACAGGGTCATGCGCGAATTCTGCGATGATCCCAAGAGCTTCGTTGAAGCGGCGATCGGGGACTAAGACGAGCAGGGCGCTGACCGCGGGCGATCGCCTTTCTGGTCCAGCGCCGCTCCCGCCCGCGCCACAAACCAGCCGCCTTTGGTCTGAAAATGCCTTACGATATAGCAGCCCGCGCGCCTGCCCGGGCTGCCAAGATAGAAGATAAGTGAGGAAACGACATGAGAGTGACGATCGCGAAGGTGGGGGCCGTGGTGGCGGTGCTAGCTGTGATGGGGGCGGCTTGGGCCCATGGACCGACCCGGCAAAAGGTGCGGGAATCGATCGAGATCAGCGCGCCGCCTGCAAAGGTGTGGGCGGTGATCGGGAATTTTCAGGACATGAGCTGGTTGCAGCCGGTCAGCAAGACCGAAGGTGAGAAGGGCAACGAGATCGGCGCCACCCGGCGGCTGACGCTTGCGAGCGGCGGCACGATGGACGAGGAGCTCTACAAATACGACGCCGAGAAGTTGAGCGATTCGTACCGGATTACGGCGGTCGACGTGAAGGTGCTGCCGGTCACCAACTATTCCTCGACCTTGACGATATCGCCAGGGGCCGACGGCAAGGGCAGCGTTCTGGAGTGGGCCGGCGCCTTCTATCGCGGCTATCCCAATAACGACCCGCCACCTGAGTTGAACGATGAGGCCGCGGTGAAGGCGGTGAGCGGGCTTTATCGTTCAGGGCTTGAGGCGCTGAAGAAGAAGGTCGAGAGCGGAAGCTGATCGTGCGGGCCATCGTTCTGGCGGCTGTGGTCGCTCGCATCGGCTCAGCCTCGGCCGAGGAGGCGTTCGTCACCAATCAGCTCAGCGAAAACCTGACGGTCGTGGACCTCGCAACGGTGCAGCCGGTCGCGACCATCGCGATTGGCGGCAAGCCGGCCGGCGTTGCCGTCACGCTGGATGGACGCTTCGCCTATGTGACGAGCCCCGAGGCCAAGGCGCTCACGGTGGTGGATGCCGCCGCGCGCCAGGTCGTCGGGCAGGTCAAAGTTGGCGGCGGTCCGCTCGGTGTCGCGGTATCGCCTGATGGCGCGGCGGTCTATGTTGCGGACTGGCATGCCGCAGCGGTGCGGGTGATCGATCCGCGGGAGCTGCGCGTTGTCGCCGATATCGCGGTCGGCGCATCGCCGTCGGGCCTCGCGGTGACGCCCGACGGCCGGCTCTTGCTCTCGGCGGACCGCGACGACAACACTGTGTCCGTCATCGATACCGCAACGCGCGACCGGCGGGCGGTCATCAAGGTCGGGATGCACCCGTTCGGAGTCACCATCGATGCGGAAGGCCGGCGCGCCTACACCGCCAATGTCGAATCGAACGACGTGTCGGTCATCGATATCGCAGAGGGCCGTGAGATCGGTCGTGTGAAGGCCGGCCTGCGCCCCTATGCGGTTGCGCTAGCGCAGGGCCGTGGCTTCGTTACCGACCAATATGACGGCACCGTCAGCGTGTTCGATCTCGCGACGCTGGCGCCGATCAAGCGCATCAGCATCGGCGACTATCCGGAAGGGATCGCCGCGACGGCCGATGCGCGGCGCATCATCGTGGCAAACTGGGAGAGCAACACGCTCAGCGTCATCGATGCGGCCGAGCTTAAGGTGATCGGTGAGACCAAGGTCGGCGACGGTCCGCGCGCGTTCGGAGCTTTTCTGCGGCGCTGAAGGGCGGATTACGCTTCGCCAATCCGCCCTTCGGCGCCGCCGCAAAGGGACGAAGCAATATCCTCCATTCGCTCGAACATCAGGTCGGGCCCGAGCGCCCGCAGCTTGGCGGGCGCCGCATAGCCCCACGACACGGCGCCGCAGGCGATGCCGATGGCGCGCGCGGCTTCGATGTCGCGGGTTTCATCGCCGATCGAAATCACCTGTGACGGCGCTAGGTCGGCGCGCTTGAGGACGCGGCTGAATTTAGCGGCCTTGCCAAAGATCGACGCGCCGCAATCGAACGAGGAGAACAGCGCCGTAGTCTCGCCGAGCAGCCGGCGTGCGTTCGCCTCGTTGTCCGAACTGACCAGCGCCAGTTGCATGCCGCCGTCCTTGAGTGTCCGCAGCATGGTCTCGGTGCCTGGAAACAGCGTGATGTCGGCCAGGTGCTCCGCCTTCAGGCGCCGCATGTGCCGGGCGATCACGGGTATCTTCCACATCGGCACTTCAAGCCGCGCGACGATCTCACGCGAGCCAGCATGCCGCAGCTCTTCGACGTCCTCATCCGCGACGCGGCGGAAACCGAAGCGGTCGGCAACATCGTTTACGTTGCGCAGGAACCAGGGAAAGCTGTCTGCAAGCGTGCCGTCGAGGTCGAAGATGACAAGGGAGTAGGGCATTCGGCGGGAGAAGAGATAGCACGCGCCGAGACAATTGCGAAATTAACAAATGGAAAAGCGGTCGCAAAACTGCGATCGGCATTGGCTGTTGCCGCATGCCGCCGGAGGGCAGTTGCACTAATGTCTCTCGGCTTCGGCCTCCTGCTCGAGCTGCAGGATATGAGCCCGCAGCGCATCGAACCTGGCTTCCGTGGCGTCGCTGAACAGCGGGTCCTTGTGGGGGGACAAGGCTGACGCGATTTCGGTCCAATCCTCGGACTGCAATGCCTTCAGCGCGGCCGGAAAGAAATCACGATCCTCCATCCTGATGTGACGCCGCTCATGCTCCAGGAAATCGCGAACGATGCGGTCCACGTCCTGACGAAGGAACTCGCGATCGGCAAGCACGCCGTCGACGGCTTTGGCGACGAGGTGCAATCGCTTGGCGCCTTCCCGGTGCTCATGCGCGAGATCGCCGATCTTCGCTGCAGCGGCGGGATCGCGAATTTTCAGGTTGGCGAAGAGACGGTCTTCCTGAGCATGATGGTACATCTCAGTATAGACTTCGAAATACGCGATGATGGCGCGGATGACCTCGTAGTCCGGCCGGCCTGAGCGATCGAAAATATCCAATTCGTGCTTGAGGACGGCAAGCAGCCGTTCAATATTGCGATGCTCTTGGCTTAGCAGCTCGATGATCATTGCGGTGATCCACAAGGGGGGTGAACCATAGCAGAAAAGTAGACGCTCAAATCAGATCAAGGTCGGAACCGATTTGCACCGGAACTGCGACCGAAGCGTCGGAAAACCCTCACTCCGCTGCTTCGCTCGCGCTGCTCTTGCGTGGCTTGCTGTTCGCCTTCTTCAGCACCGGCGCCAGGAATTTGCCGGTGTAGCTGCGCGGCGCTTTGGCGATGTCCTCAGGCGGACCCCAGGCGATGATGAAAAAAAACCAATTCTTCGATAGCGCGCTACGCCTTTCTGAAACTCCTTGAGCCGTTTGCCGATGGGATCGTCAGTCGCAGAATCTAGATATTCGAATAAGCTGGGATCGTGATGTGGATTCAATCCGGTATGACAGGTATGGCAAAGAGTAATGAGGTTGGAATGATCCGTGATACCGCCTTTCTCCCAAGGACGAATGTGATGAACGTGAAGCACCAAGTCCAGATTATCATCCGGACGTCGTCCACAAATACGACATCGACGGCCATCGCGCTTCAGAACTTCCATTCGTATTCTTGGTGTTGGAACGCGACGAAACGCTGTCTCGTCCAATAGTGATGGCGATATAAACCCGGCTCGGCCGCGCGGAACTGACGGATCAGAACGAAGCAGTCGTGGAAAAATATCTTCCGCTAAAGCCTGCTCAACGAGTGCGTTTCCTCCGCCGATCAAAAATAGCATCGCTTCATCAACCGTGTGAATAATGGCGTACGGTTGACGCGCGACTTGCCAGAGTTCGACGAACTTGGGATAAACAAGTCGAGCTTGGCGGAGCTCGGTCCGTCTATGCCCATCAGCCCACCCCACCCATTTCGATTGGGTACAAAACTCAACCTTGTTATTCTCGTCGGCGACTAGAGTAATAGCGTAGTATAATGACCCCGAGCGTGGCTGATTGAGCGCACTAAGTCGGAGGTCTAGGTCCTTTACTCGTTCCTGTGGTTGTGCGGTCATGGTTGGTTGAGCGCAATCAAGCTGTACTTGCGTCTCCATTCAAGCAGAGTGCGATCTAAAATGCGCACCGCAGCCGTTATTTCCGGATCATCAGGCTGTAGGAGCTTTAGAAGATGGATGCAGGCCCACTGCATGTGCTTGACGAGTTCCTGAAACAAAGCAGCTAGATTGGCCTCTGACGGAAAGGGGCCGATCTGAGTCATGTTGCCTGGCGAAATTATCTGAAATCCATCAAGGTCGACGTGACTGGCATGAATCGACAGAAGCGAATACGCTTTTTCGCGCTTTCTTGTTGTCAAGCCGTCAAGCTTGTCGAGCGTGTCACGCACGATTACTGGTTTGAACTCTTTCTTACGCGTTTTTCTGTCAATCTGTATCCAGCGCGAGAGATACTTGTTGTCGCGTGTAAATAAGTCGGCAAGGAATTCAATCTCCACGATATCTCTAACCATCGCAAAAGCTGGTTGAAAATAGCCGGCGCGTCCAAGCTTCAGGCATGCGCCTGCAGAATTGAAAACTCGCGCAATCAACCGAAGCACAACGAGGGCTGCGGTATTTCCAACGTAAGGGTGCCTTCTAAGACATCGGTGCAAGACTTCAAAACTGTCGTGAAATACTTTCAGATGGTCACGGAGTTCAGGGGTGCTTGCAACGATCGTATCGTGCGTGCGCTCAATAATTGACTCGTCGAACCACGGAAATGGCTGTGGTTCTTTCAGCATGTTGTTTGCTCACTCCGCCGCTTCGCTGGCGCTGCTCTTCCTCGGCTTGCTGTTTGCCTTCTTCAGCACGGGCGCCAGGAATTTGCCGGTGTAGCTCCGCGGCGCTTTCGCGATATCCTCCGGCGGGCCCCAGGCGACGATCTCGCCGCCGCCGTCGCCGCCTTCGGGGCCGAGGTCGATGACCCAGTCGGCGGTCTTGATGACCTCGAGGTTGTGCTCGATGACGACGACGGTGTTGCCCTGGGCGACCAGTTCGTGCAGCACCTCCAGCAGTTTGGCGACGTCGTGGAAGTGCAGGCCGGTGGTGGGCTCGTCCAGGATGTAGAGCGTGCGGCCGGTGGCGCGCTTTGACAGCTCCTTTGCCAGCTTGACGCGTTGGGCTTCACCGCCGGACAGCGTGGTCGCCTGCTGGCCCACGTGGATGTAGTCGAGGCCGACGCGGTGCAGGGTCTGGAAGGTTTCGCGCACGCGCGGCACCGCCTTGAAGAATTCGGCGGCTTCTTCCACGGTCATGTCGAGCACGTCGGCGATCGACTTGCCCTTGAACAGCACTTCCAGCGTCTCGCGGTTGTAGCGCTTGCCCTTGCAGACGTCGCAGGTGACGTAGACGTCGGGCAGGAAGTGCATCTCGATCTTGATGACGCCGTCGCCCTGGCAGGCCTCGCAGCGGCCGCCCTTGACGTTGAAGGAGAAGCGGCCGGGCTCGTAGCCGCGCGCCTTGGCTTCGGGCAGGCCGGCGAACCATTCGCGGATCGGCGTGAAGGCGCCGGTATAGGTCGCGGGGTTCGAGCGCGGGGTGCGGCCGATCGGCGACTGGTCGATGTCGATGATCTTGTCGATATGCTCGAGGCCCTCGATGCGGTCGTGCGGTGCGGCGGCTTCGCTCGCATTGTTGAGCTTGCGGGCGATCGCCTTGTAGAGCGTGTCGATCAGGAGCGTCGACTTGCCGCCGCCGGAGACGCCGGTGATGCAGGTGAACAGCCCCAGCGGGATCTCCGCCGTGACGTTCTTCAGGTTATTGCCGCGCGCGTTGACGACCTTGATGGTGCGGCGATGGTTCGGCGGCCGCCGGTCGGGGATCGGCACCGAAAGCTCGCCGGTCAGATATTTGCCGGTCAGCGATTTCGGATTGCGCATGATGTCGGATGGCGTGCCCTGGGCGACGATATGGCCGCCATGCATGCCGGCGCCGGGGCCGATGTCGAGCACGTAATCGGCCAGCCGGATCGCGTCCTCGTCATGCTCGACCACGACCACGGTGTTGCCGAGGTCGCGCAGCCGCTTCAGCGTATCCAGGAGGCGTGCGTTGTCGCGCTGATGCAGGCCGATCGAGGGCTCGTCCAGCACATAGAGCACGCCTGTGAGACCCGAGCCGATCTGGGAAGCCAGGCGGATGCGCTGGCTTTCACCGCCGGACAATGTCCCGGAGGAGCGGGACAGCGTGAGATAGTTGAGGCCGACGTCGAGCAGGAAGGTCAACCGCTCGCGGATCTCCTTCAGGACGCGGGCGGCGATCTCGTTCTGCTGCGTGTTCAGTGCTTCCGGCACGCTCTCGAACCACTCGCCGGCGCGCTTCACCGAGAGCTCGGAGATCTCGCCGATATGCTTGCCCCCGATCTTGACGCACAGCGCTTCCGGCTTGAGGCGATGGCCGTTGCAGGCGGCGCAGGGGATATCGGTGAAGTACTTCGCCAGCTCTTCGCGCGCCCACTCGCTCTCGGTCTCGCGGTAGCGGCGGTTGATGTTGGTGATCACGCCCTCGAACGGCTTCTTGGTGTCGTAGGAGCGGACGCCGTCCTCATAGGAGAACTTGATCTCGTCATCGCCGGAGCCGTGCAGGATCGCGTTTTGCGTTTTCTTCGACAGCTCCTTCCACTTGGTGTCGAGCGTGAACTTGTAGTGCTTGCCGAGCGCGGTCAGCGTCTGCAGGTAATAGGGCGAGGAGGACTTGGCCCACGGTGCGATCGCGCCCTTGCGCAGCGACAGATCCTTGTCGGGAATGACGAGATCCTCGTCGACATGCTGCTCGACGCCGAGGCCGCCGCAGGCGGGGCAGGCGCCATAGGGATTGTTGAACGAGAACAGCCGCGGCTCGATCTCGGGAATGGTGAAGCCGGAGACCGGGCAGGCGAATTTTTCCGAGAACAGGATGCGCTCGGGCCCGCTCTTGTCGTGGATCTTTGCGGTCTTCTTCTTTTCTTCGGCGGGCGCCGCGGTCGGGGCATCGGCGAACTCGATCACGGCGAGGCCCTCGGCGAGCTTGAGCGCGGTCTCGAAGCTTTCCGCGAGCCGCTGGCCGATGTCGGGGCGCACCACGATGCGGTCGACGACGACATCGATGTCGTGCGGAAACTTCTTGTCGAGGGTCGGCGCTTCGGCGAGCTCATGGAAGGTGCCGTCGATCTTGACGCGCTGAAAACCCTTCTTGAGATATTCGGCGAGCTCCTTCCTGTACTCGCCCTTGCGGCCGCGCACGACCGGCGCCAGCAGATAGAGGCGGGTGCCTTCCGGCAGCGCCAGCACGCGGTCGACCATCTGCGAGACGGTCTGGCTCTCGATCGGCAGCCCCGTGGCCGGCGAATAGGGCACGCCGACGCGGGCCCAGAGCAGGCGCATGTAGTCGTAGATCTCGGTGACAGTGCCGACGGTGGAGCGCGGGTTCTTCGAGGTGGTTTTCTGCTCGATGGAGATGGCGGGCGAGAGGCCGTCGATCTGATCGACGTCCGGCTTCTGCATCATCTCCAGGAACTGGCGGGCATAGGCCGAGAGCGATTCGACATAGCGGCGCTGGCCCTCGGCATAGATGGTGTCGAAGGCGAGCGACGACTTGCCGGAGCCGGACAGGCCGGTGAACACGACCAGCCTGTCGCGGGGAATCTCGACGTCGATGTTCTTGAGGTTGTGCTCCCGCGCGCCGCGGATCGTGATGGCACGCGTTGAGGAGCCGGCGGTCGGTTGGCGCTTCGCCCTGAGCACTTCATCCATATCGGCATTTCCAGGCGCTTGTAAGCGCGCCACGTTATGGGCGCGCGTCGTCGGAAATCCGTACCACGGCGCCGATGGGGTGATGCCGGAACATAGGAAGAACGAGTGATGATTTCCAGTGCTCAGGACGAATCATCAACGATTTGTTTTCAGGTCGCATTTCTTGCGTGCAGATTTGGCAGTAGCTGGCAGCAAGAGGATGCTCGCGCAAGCGGAGCTTCGCAGATGAGCGGCTCGGAACTAACGACACGCAAACAAAAAGGCCGGCGCAAGGCCGGCCTTTTCTTAAGATTGATATCCGATCGTGCGATCAGTACCGCCCGATGAGCGGAGCGCCGCCGAAGCCGAACTTGTAGTTCACGCGGACGGTGACGAGGTCGATGTCCTGCTTGATATTCTCGGTGGCGAAGAGGCTGCCGGCCGGGCCGGCGAAGCCATTGTTGATGAAATCGTAGGAGCGATTGCCCAGGAAGATGTGATTGTACTCGGCGCCGACCGACCAGTTCGGAGCGAAGCCGTATTCGATGCCAGCGCCAACCGAGGCTCCCCAGCGGGTGTCGTTGATGTCGTTGGTGATCGGGAAACCGGTGAAGGCGTCACGCACGCGGTAGCGATCGGCGACCACGGCCGCGCCGCCCTTGACATAGAACAACACATTGTTGGCGGCATAGCCGATCTGGCCAGTGATCAGGCCGAAGGCGTCGACCCTCGTCTCGTTGGTGTCGATGCCCGTCAGCAGGCTGATGTTGCTGCCCTTGAAGTCGGCCCAGTTGCCCTGGCCTTCGACGCCGAACACCCAGGTGCCCATCTGCCAGCGATAGCCGATCTGGCCACCAGCAGTGCCGCCGTCGGCGTTATGGGAGCCGTCACTGAAACCAAGGACGTCCCAGCGGTTGCGGCTCGTTCCCCAGCCGCCGTTGCCGCCGATATAGAACCCGGTCCAGTCATAGACGACTGCGACCGGCGCCGGCGGGGCCTTCACATAGGGACGTGCGGCAAGATCGGCAGCCGAGGCCGGCGCAGCCAGCGCAACCAAGGCAACCGTTCCAAGCAAAAACTTCTTCATCGTAGCTCTCCAGCCTTTGTTCGCTTCAATTGGGTCCCGAAGCGTTACGGTATTAAAGACGCGAGCGCCGCGCCGTCGTTTTAGGCATACCCTGATTCAACCGGAAATACCGTCGCCCAAACGCAACAGTTAGGGGCGAAGTGCGGATAACATAAGTTAATGATTTGTTTGAGGTTTTCTGGAACCCGACGGTTGGTTTCGGGTTCCATTCCCGCTGCACCAAAATTGGGCCACAATGTCACCATGTTTACGGCAAGTTGCATGGAACAAAACTGGAACAATGGCGCGGCTGGTGCTATATGTGGATAAATGCGGAATGGACGGGGAATGGCTGCGCCCGACGGTGTCGGCGAGCGTATAGGGTCCGTCAGCAATGTAAGATGTGGTTAGCGAAGACTGAATGTGGCCGCCGTGCAACCGGCCGGCCCAGTGATCGAGTGGAGAGCGGCGATGGCGGGAAGCGTAAATAAGGTCATTCTGGTGGGCAATCTCGGCAAGGACCCGGAAATCCGGCGGACCCAGGACGGTCGTCCGATCGCCAATCTGAGCGTCGCGACCTCCGAGACTTGGCGCGACCGGGCCACCGGCGAGCGCAAGGAAAAGACCGAGTGGCACCGTGTCGTCATCTTCAATGAAGGGCTCGCCAAGGTCGCCGAGCAATATCTGAAGAAGGGCGCCAAGGTGTATGTCGAGGGCCAGCTCCAGACCCGGAAGTGGACCGATCAGAGCGGGGTCGAGAAATATTCGACCGAAGTGGTGCTGCAGGGCTTCAACTCCAACCTCACGATGCTGGACGGCAAGGGCGGTGGCGGCAGCTTCTCCGACGACATGGGCGGCGGTGGCGGCGATTTCGGCGTCAGCGGCCCCTCGAGTTCCGCCCCACGCCGCGCCGTGCCGGCCGGCGCCCGCAACAACGACATGGACGACGATATTCCGTTCTGATCGAGCGGTACGTTGCCGGAAAGATCGCGTGAGGATGAAAAATATCCCTCGCGCGATACGGCTTGCGTCGAACTTATCCTCTTCAATGATTGCAGGATATAAGCGTCAAGCAATTGATGTTGCTCGATGTGTCGTGGCCGGGTTCCTCGTGGTTCCGGTTAATGTGAACTGTGAGGAAATCGATCTAACCGACAGGGCGGAGCGATGCAGCCGCCGCCGACGGCCCGCGGGCAGTCTCCTTACCTGGGACGGCGCCCTTGCCGCACCCCGCCAGGGTGTTCCCGCGGCGCGCCCGTCAAGCCCGTAAGTCTATGAAAAAACGAAGGGAAAAACCGGTCGCCTAGACCGTTCCGGGGTGGTGATCGAGCCCCTGATACGCTATATGATTCTACAGTAGAACCGACCCGGATTCCCCCTTTGTCAGAACCTGAAGACGACAAGCCCGGCGAGCCGTCGGGGCCCTCCGACATTCGTCCCGTTTCCATCCTCGACGAGATGAAGAAGTCCTACCTCGACTACGCCATGAGCGTGATCGTGGCACGGGCGCTCCCCGATGCGCGCGACGGGCTGAAGCCGGTCCACCGCCGCATCCTGTATTCGATGTACGACCAGGGGCACACGCCGGACAAGAAGTACGTCAAGTCCGCGCGCGTGGTCGGCGACGTCATCGGTAAGTATCACCCGCACGGCGACCAATCGATTTACGACGCCATGGTGCGCATGGCGCAGGATTTTTCGATGCGCGTGCCGCTGATCGACGGCCAGGGCAATTTCGGCTCGGTCGACGGTGATCCGCCGGCAGCCTACCGATACACCGAAGCGCGCCTGACGCGGGCGGCAGAGGCTGTGCTGGCGGACATCGAGAAGGACACGGTCGACTTCCAGGCCAACTACGACAACAGCGAGCAAGAGCCGTCGGTCTTGCCGACGCGGTTTCCGAACCTGCTGGTCAATGGCGCGGGCGGCATCGCCGTCGGCATGGCCACCAACATCCCGCCGCACAATCTCGGCGAGGTCGTCGACGCCTGTGTGGCGCTGATCGATAATCCGGCGCTCACCATCGACGAACTCATCAACATCATTCCGGGGCCGGATTTCCCCACCGGCGGCATCATCCTCGGTCGAGCGGGTATCCGAGCATCCTATCATCTCGGCCGCGGTTCGATCGTGATGCGCGGCAAGGTCGCGATCGATACCCTGCGAAAGGATCGCGAGGCGATCATCATCACGGAGATCCCGTTCCAGGTTAACAAGGCGAACATGGTCGAGCGGATCGGCGAGCTGATCCGCGAGAAGAAGATCGAGGGGATTTCCGACCTGCGCGACGAATCCGATCGCGAAGGTTTCCGCGTCGTGATCGAACTGAAGCGCGAGGCGATGCCGGATGTGGTGCTGAATCAGCTCTACCGCTTCACGCCGCTGCAGACCAACTTCCCGGCCAACATCTTGGCACTCGATTCCGGCCGACCGCAGACGATGAACCTGAAGGATCTGCTCACGATCTTCGTCAACTTCCGCGAGCAGGTGGTGACCCGGCGCACCAAATACCTGCTCGGCAAGGCACGCGACCGCGCCCACCTCCAGGTGGGCCTTGCCATCGCGGTTGCCAATATCGATGAGGTCATCCGCGTCATTCGCTCTTCGCCGAATCCGGCGGCCGCGCGCGAAACCCTGATGTCGCGCGATTGGCCGGCGCGGGACGTCGAAGACATGATCACGCTGATCGACGATCCGCGCCACCGCATCAATCCGGATGGCACCATCCGCCTTTCGCTGGAGCAGGCGAGGGAAATCCTCGACCTCCGGCTGCAGCGCCTGACCGCGCTCGGCCGCGACGAGATCGGCGAGGAGCTCACCAAGCTTGCGGCCGAGATATCCGACTATCTCGACATCCTGCGCTCGCGCGCCCGGGTGCAGGCGATCGTCAAGACCGAGCTTGCGGAGGTGAAGGCCCAGTTCGCCACGCCGCGCAGGACTGTTATCGCCGAGCAGGAAGGCGAGGTCGAGGACGAGGACCTGATCCAGCGCGAGGACATGGTCGTGACGGTGTCGCACGCCGGCTATGTCAAGCGCGTGCCGCTGTCGACCTATCGCTCCCAGCGCCGCGGCGGCAAGGGCCGCGCCGGCATGCAGACGCGCGACGAGGATTTCGTCAGCCGCGTGTTCGTGGCCTCCACCCACACGCCGGTCCTGTTCTTCTCCTCACGTGGCCAGGTCTACAAGGAGAAGGTCTGGCGATTGCCGATGGCCGCGCCGAATGCGCGCGGCAAGGCGCTGATCAACATCCTGCCGTTGGAGCAGGGCGAGCGCATCACCACCATCATGCCGCTGCCGGAGGACGAATCCTCCTGGAGCAATCTCGACGTGATGTTCGCCACCACCGGCGGCAATGTCCGTCGCAACAAGCTGTCCGACTTCGTCGACGTCCGCCGTTCCGGCATCATCGCCATGAAGCTGGAGGAGGGCGAGGCGATCGTCGACGTGCAGATCTGCACCGAGCGTGACGACGTGTTGCTGACCGCCGCCGGCGGCCAGTGCATCCGTTTCGCCGTCACCGACGTGCGCGTCTTCACCGGCCGCACCTCGATGGGCGTGCGCGGCATTTCGCTTGCGGAAGGCGACAAGCTGATCTCGCTCGCGATCCTGCGCCATGTCGAGACGACCTCGGACGAGCGCTCGGCGTACTTGAAGATGCGCCGCGCGGTCGCGGGCGAAGCGGCCGCCGAGGAGCCGTCGGAGACCGAGGCCGAGGAGGCCACGGGCGCGATCCAGCTCTCCCAGGAGCGCTATGTCGACATGTCGGCGCAGGAGCAGGTGGTGCTGACGGTGTCCGAGAATGGCTACGGCAAGCGGACCTCGTCCTACGAGTACCGCACCACTGGCCGCGGCGGCAAAGGCATCGTCGCCATGAGCGTCAACAGCCGCAACGGCAAGCTGATAGCCTCGTTCCCGGTCGAGGAGGCCGACCAGATCATGCTGGTCACCGACAAGGGCCAGCTCATCCGCTGCCCCGTCGGCGACATCCGCATCGCCGGCCGCTCGACCCAGGGCGTCATCGTGTTCGACACCGCCGACGACGAGCATGTCGTCTCGGTCGAGCATATCGGCGACGACAGCGAGAATGGCGAGAACGGCAACGGCGGCTAGAGCATGATCCGGAAAAGTGGAGACCGGTTTTCCGAAAAAGATCATGCTCAAACAAAGAGCTAAAGCGGGATGACGATTCGAAGAAAAGTCATCGCGCTTTAGTGCCGCCGACTGCCCCCGATCAATCTAGATCACCAGCCGGTCAGATCTCGATTTCTGTCCCGAATTCCACCACCTGTCCGGTCGGCACGCCGAAGAACGCCGCAGTGCGTTCGGCGTTGCGTTGCAGGAATGCGAAGATTGATTCCCGCCAGACCCACATGCCCGGAACGTCCTCGCGCGGGATGATGGTCTCGCGGCCGATATAGTAGGTGACGTCGGAGAGATCGATACCGGGCAGCTTGCCCTGCCGGCAGGCGAGTTGCAGGCCCTCATAGATGGTCGGGTATTGCATGAAGCCGTAGTGCAGGATGACGCGCGTGATGCCCGGGATGATGTCGATGATCTCGGCGCGGTCGCCCTCGGAAATGCGCGGGGATTCCTCGATCTGCACGGTGACCAAAAGCACGCGTTCGTGCAGGACGTGGTTGTGCTTGACGAATTGCGTCAGCGCGAGCGGCACGCCAGTCGGCGCGGCGGCGAGGAACACGGCAGTGCCCGGAAGGCGGGCACGGCACTTATTGATGGCGGTCTCGATCAAATCTTCCTCTGGTTGCCGCAGTTTTGCGCGGGCACGCTCGACCAGCTTCACGCCAGCGCGCCAGGTGAGCATCAGGAACGCGATCAAGCCTGCCAGCAGCAGCGGAAACCAGCCGCCTTCGTGCAGCTTGGTCGAGTTGGCCGCGAAGAAGATGAGGTCGATAACAAGGAAGAAACCGTTGACGGCGAGCACGATCAGCGGCGAGTAGCCCCACTGGATCGCAACCAGCGCCGCCAGCAGCGTGGTGATCGCCATCAATAAGGACACCGCGATGCCATAGGCGCCGGCGAGGGCATCCGAAGTGCCAAAGCCCAGTACCGCGCCAAGCGTCGCGGCGGCGAGCAGCCAGTTCACCAGCGGCACATAGATCTGCCCGATCGCGTCGCTGGTGGTGTGGAGGATGTGCATCCGCGGCAGGAAGCCGAGCTGGATCGATTGCTGGGTCAGCGAGAACACGCCCGAGATGATCGCCTGGGAGGCGATCACGGTGGCGATCGTGGAGAAAGCGACCAGCGGGTAGTGCAGCCAGTCGGGCGAGAGCTGGAAGAATGGATGGTCCAGCGCGCTCGGATCGGTGATCAACAGCGCGGCCTGCCCGAAATAGTTGAGCACCAGCGCGGGCAGGCAGACCGCGAACCAGGCGAGCCGGATCGGAAACCGCCCAAAGTGCCCCATGTCGGCATACATCGCCTCACCGCCGGTGACCGCGAGAAAAGCTGCGCCGAGGATGGCGAAGCTGATGTGGAAATTCTGGTGGATCAGGAAATTGAAAGCATAGAACGGGCTGAGCGCCGCGAGCACTCCAGGCGCCTGAACGATGCCGTGGATGCCGAGCGCGGCGAGAACAAGGAACCAGCCGAGCATCACCGGTCCAAAGATCCGGCCGATGAAGCCGGTGCCCTGCTTCTGCATCGCAAACAGGCCGACCAGAATCACGATGGTGATCGGCACGACCGCCGGCGCCAGCGATGGCGCGTCCACCTTCAATCCTTCGATCGCGCTCAAGACCGAGATCGCCGGGGTGATTGCGCCGTCGCCATAGAGCAGGGCGGCGCCGATGAGGCCGACGACCAGAAGCTGCGCGCGCCAGGTGCCCGGCGGCGCATTGCGCGCGTGGAGCAGCGCCAATATCGCCACGATCCCGCCTTCGCCGCGGTTGTCTGCACGCAGGATCAGGAGCGCGTATTTGATCGAAATGATCAGGATCAGCGCCCACAGGATCAGCGATACCACGCCCAGGACGGCGTCCGGCGTGATAGTGCCGCCATGGGCGGCCGCCCTGGCTGCCTCCTTGAGCGCGTAAAGGGGACTGGTCCCGATATCGCCATAGACGACGCCAAGTGCGCCGATGGTTGTTGCAAGAGGAAGCGGGCTCGGCGGATGGCCTGAGGCAATGGCGGGCGTGCTTGACATCGGCGAGACCCCCGATTGCATCGCACCCACCGGATCGTCCGAAGGGCGCGACCAAGACGGCAGTCTGCGACGAGACGTCGCAAATTACCACTGTGTTGCTGCGGGGGCGGGGGAAAGCGGAGGTTACGGGGTACGATCGGCCGTGACGAGGCGGGCTTCGCGAACACCGTTCTGGGTGCCGGCGTTGCGGAGGCAGGAAGCGTCGAAGTTCGGCCAGGTCTGCTGCGAGCAGTCCTTGGCGGCGGGGCGGATATCCAGCCGGTCGGCCTTGGCGAGAGGGCGGGGCACGCTGGCTTCGACCTGGGGCGCAAAGCCGGGAAGAACGGTGAGCGCGGCGGCAATGAAGGCGGCAACGGCGACGGCGGAAAGTGCCTTGATCATGACGGTTCCCTGTCAGTGGGCCTTGGCGGCCCGTCGTTTCGTTGGCGGGGGTGATAGAGGTCGCCCGTTTCCTGCCGTCTTCACCGGGGGCGAAAATGATTTCGTTGCCCCGGGATTTTGTTTCGTCGGCGCCAGATAGATGAAACATTGGGGTTCAGGGCCGCCTGGGAACCCGGCTGGCTTGCCGGCCAGCCCTAGGCAGGTTAGAGGGGGATATGCCTCGCACCGCGCTTTATCCCGGCTCGTTTGACCCGGTTACCAACGGCCATCTCGACGTGGTCAAGCACGCCGTCGTCCTCTGCGACCGCCTGATCGTCGCCATCGGCGTCCATCCGGGGAAGAAGCCCCTGTTTTCGGTCGAGGAGCGCCTGGTGATGCTGCAGGAGGTATTCGGCCCCGTCGCCGCCAAAGCCGGCTGTGGGTTCGAATGCATCACGTTCGATGACCTTGTCGTCACCGCGGCGCAACGCGCCGGTGCTACGATTCTGATCCGGGGCCTGCGGGACGGCACCGACCTTGACTACGAGATGCAGATGGCCGGCATGAACGAAGCCATGGCGCCCCAGGTGCACACCGTGTTCCTGCCGGCCTCGCCGACGGTCCGGCCGATCACGGCCACCCTGGTGCGCCAGATCGCCGGCATGGGTGGCGATGTCTCCAACTTCGTGCCCAAGGCCGTTGCCGTCCGACTCAAGGCCAAATTCGCCAGCTAGCTCTCGCGCTCTTCTCAGATATCCGTTCCGGAGTTTTCATGATCCGAATCCTCGCCGTTCTCGCCGCGCTCCTCTGTGTGGCTCCCGCGGTCGCGCAGCCCTTGCCGGCCAATCTGGACAAGGCCAATGCAATCGTGATCGACACCAGCAAGGGCCGCATCCTCATCAAGCTTAGGACGGACATCGCACCGCAGCATGCCGAGCGCATCAAGCAGCTCGCGCGCGAGGGCTATTACAACAACGTGCCGTTTCACCGCGTGATCGATGGCTTCATGGCGCAGACCGGCGACGGCCAGAACTTCAACGGCACCGGCGGCTCGAAATACCCGAACCTGAAGCAGGAATTCTCGAACGTCCCCTTCAAGCGTGGTATCGTAGGCATGGCGCGGCGCGGCGACAGCGTCGATAGCGCCAACTCGCAGTTCTTCATCATGTTCGCGGACGGCCCGAGCCTGAACAACCAATACACCGTGATCGGCGAAGTGGTGTCCGGCATGGACGTGGTCGACAAGTTGAAGAAGGCCCCCGCAGGCTCCCCGAGCGGTGCGGTGACCGATCCCGACAAGATGGTGAAGGTGCAAGTCGCATCCGACATCAAGTGAGTTCAGGCGATGCTGCGCGGCAAACCATTTCTCTGGTTTGCAGCGCCGCTGATGCTGCTTGCCTGCACGGCGTGGGCGCAGCCGGCGCCCGAGAAGCTCGATACGCTCAAGGATCTTTTCATAAAGCTGCACAGTTGCTTCAAGCCGCCGCCGCTGTCGCAGGCCAACCCGATCGACATCACCGTGATCGTCAGCTTCAACCGCCAGGGCGCAATCCTCGGCCGTCCCAGGATCACCTATGAGACGGCAGAGGCCAGCGAGAATGACCGGTTGCAATACCGCATCGCCGTGATGCAGGCCTTGGAACGCTGCACGCCGTTGCCATTTACCGATGCACTGGGCGGAGCGGTCGCCGGCCGGCCGATGGCGATCCCTTTCCGAACCCGCAAACGTCAACCCGAAGCCAAAGAGAGGCGAGCATGGCTGTCACCGAAAACACTCTGATCCTCGAAACCACCCAGGGGCCCGTCACCATCGAGATGCGGCCGGACGTCGCGCCGAACCATGTCGCCCGCATCAAGGAACTGGTGCGCGAGGGCTTCTACGACGGCATCGTGTTCCACCGCGTGATCGAGGGCTTCATGGCCCAGACCGGCTGCCCGCAAGGCACCGGCACCGGCGGTTCCGGAAAGAAGCTGAAGGCCGAGTTCAACAAGGAGCCGCATGTCCGTGGCACCGCCTCGATGGCACGCGCCGCCAACCCGGATTCCGGCGACAGCCAGTTCTTCATCTGCTTCGACGACGCCTCCTTCCTCAACGGCCAGTACACGGTCTGGGGCAAGGTCACCGAGGGCATGGAGAACGTCGACAAGATCAAGCGCGGCGAGCCGGTGCAGAACCCGGACAAGATCGTCAAGGCAAGGATGGCTGCCGACGCGGAGTAATTGTTTCCCCTCATGGTGAGGAGGCGCAACGCGCCGTCTCGAACCATGAGGCCCCTATGCTGCCACAGCCGGGCCTCATCCTTCGAGACGCGCGTTCCGCGCTCCTCAGGATGAGGGTCTGATGTACGTCGCTTGGCCCGATGCGCACCGACCTCTTCGACTTCGACCTCCCGCCTGAACGGATCGCGCTGCGACCCGCGAGTCCGCGCGACGCTGCGCGGATGCTGGTGGTGCAGGGGGACGGCGTGCTGCGCGACCGCACCGTGGCCGAGCTGCCGCAATGGCTCGAGCCGGGCGACCAGCTCGTGGTCAACGACACCAAGGTGATCGCGGCGCAGTTGAAGGGCCGGCGCATCGGCCGCGAGACCGAGCCGAAGATCGAGGCGACGCTGATCAAGCGGCTCGATGGTTCGCGCTGGCAGGCGCTGGTGAAGCCGGCGAAGAAACTGGCGGAAGGCGACACTGTCCGCTTCGGCAATGAGGGCAGGGTCTGCCTGCTAGGGCATCTCGATGCGCAGGTCGAAGCCAAGGGGCAGGAAGGCGAGGTGACGCTGTCATTCTCCTTCCACGGGCCTGCGCTCGACCAGGCCATCGCCGATCTCGGCGCTCCGCCGCTGCCGCCTTACATCGCCTCCAAGCGCACGCCTGATGATCAGGACGCCGCCGACTACCAGACCATGTTCGCGGCCAATGAGGGTGCGGTCGCAGCCCCGACCGCGGGCCTGCATTTCACGCCGGCGCTGGAAGCCGCGCTGCGTGGCCGCGGCGTCGATATTGTCAGGCTGACCCTGCATGTCGGGGCAGGGACGTTCCTGCCGGTGAAGGTGGACGACACTTCCGAGCACAGGATGCATTCCGAATGGGGCTGCGTCTCCGCAGACGCCGCCGCCGCGCTGAACGCTGCGCGCGCCAAAGGCGGGCGCATCGTCGCGGTGGGCACCACCTCGCTGCGGCTGCTCGAAAGCGCGGCGAGGGAGGATGGCACGATCCAGCCATTCACCGGCGACACCGCGATCTTCATCACGCCCGGCCACCGCTTTCGCGCGGTTGATATCCTGCTGACCAATTTCCATCTGCCGCGCTCGACCCTGTTCATGCTGGTGTCGGCCTTCTCCGGCCTCGAGACGATGAAGCAGGCCTATGCGCATGCGATCGCGGCGGGCTATCGGTTCTATTCGTACGGCGACGCGTGCCTGCTCTTTCGCGCGCACGAGGGACGCGAGTTTCTGTAGGGCCGGTAGGGTGGGCAAAGCGCAGCGTGCCCACCATCCGCACTCCGCAAGAAATGGTGGGCACGCTTTGCTTTGCCCACCCTACCAACTATCAGCGGCTCTTGCGGCGGGGCGGTTCGAGGATCACCTGCTTCAGATCCAGTCCGCTGACGATGATGACCACGAAGCTCAGCTTGCCGCGTTCGCGTGTCAGGCCTCCGCTGATTGCCTTGCCCGAGGCGGCGCGTTCCGCCACCCGCACTGCATCCGATAATTGCTGGTCAACACCCGACAGCGAGGCGATATTGGTGCGGTCCTCCGCATTGAGTTCCTTCAGGGACGACACCAGCCGATCCGTCGAGATCTCGCCGGTGGCAGCATCGATGGCATGTTCCCAGAGCTGGCCGTCATGAAACGTCCTGACCCGGTACACCGGCGCACCTGATCCCCCATCGAAGCTGACATCGGAGGTCCTCGCGCCGGTATGCGCCCGCTCGGCGATCTCGATCGCCCGGCTGAGCGAGACCTGGGCGGTCCGGAACAGCTCTATTTGGTGGGCGACCGCCTTGTCGTCGGGCTCCGTTGCCTGCTCCTGGCCGGAAGAGGACTCAGGGGTAGAAGGGGCGGCGACAGCGAACGAGGGCGCGGATGCGAGCAGCGTCAGCAGACCGATCACGAGCAGACGCCGTGTCGTTCTGGACATCGCCCTCGTGGAGAGCGTACGCGGACTCACCATCGATCCACCTCCGTGACTCAAAGCATCTGATCTGCAGGCGTGCATCTCGCATCATTTGGTACTTCGATCCGGCATTTTTGAGTTCCGAACCGACATCACACCGCGGCATTTTTCGCTCAACCGCCGCTTATTTGCGTGAAGGCACGAAACAATCTGGTCGGTGTCCGGGATGGAACCGGAGCAAAATCGGAAGACATCGGGTGTGCAGGCCTCGCGCTCTTCCGGCGTTCCCCGATCTTCTGCACCGGCTCGCGCTGTGCATGACAGCGCCGTAATCGCAAGACCGACGACCACGAGTTGGATGCATCTTTGCAACAGGGCGGGGGCCAATGAGAGGATCCTTCCTGGTCGGGACGACGACCGCGCGTTGCGTTCGTGCGCCGAAAGGACACGGCCGACCCGTGTCCGGGCCGGCCGTCCGAACAGCGCAAGCCGGGCTTGGGGGCCAGGAAGACACGGGTTGCGCCGATCGAAGTCTGCGACGGCGTGAGCACTAGGCGGCATCAGGTGCGGCGGACATCGCCGGCTCACTTAACTAAACTGTACGGTATCGTTTCGTTATCGTCAACAGCGTTCCGACGCCGATAGCCGCCCAAATCGCGGGGCAGCCCGCTGCGTCGGGCATGGCTTATCGAGATGTCAGCGGGACGGGCGGGTCCGTGCGCCGGATTTCTGCGGCCGACCGCCAGGTCCGCCGATGCCGGTCATCAAAAGCCGCAAGGACGCCCGCAAGCGTTTTTCCTCAGCCTTCCGGTCAATCGGAATGCCGTTGGTCGCCTGCCGGAAGGTGTGGCCGACGGTGATGTTGAGATAGACCTCGGCGGCGGTTGTCGTGTCCTCGATCTGGACCGCTCCCTCGGCGACCAGGCGATCAAACAGACGGGTCATCGTCGAAACGGCTTTCAGGTAGCCTTCTTCCTCCGCGAGCCTTGCGAGCTCGGGAAAATTGGTTGCCTGCGCCGCCACAATGCGGCCCAGAGCCCCCGGCTCGGGCCCGCTGATCAAATTGAGCATCTGCCGCGCCAGATCGAGGAGAACTTGCTCGACGGAAACGCCGGAAACATCGCTGCACTGCATTTCCGCCGCTGTCGAGAGCGGAGAGAGCCAGCGCGCAATCTCGCGCCGCAACACGGCCTCGAACAGGCCCCGCTTGTCGCGATAGCGGGCGTACACGGTGGGCTTGCTGACCCGCGCCGTTTCCGCGACGGCGTCGATCGATGTCGCCTCGAAGCCGCGCTCCAGAAAAAGCCGGGTGGCAACCTCGATCAACCGCAGGTCGCGCTGGATGGCGGCGCTTTTTGTCGGGCGGCCGCCGCGAGATTTCGCAACGCTCTGCCGTGCCGCCCGTGCCATTAACCTCGTCAGTGGTTCCGTCCTCTCGGCGCTACAATGTCCCCCGCTCTATATCGTGCCGCCGTGCAGCCGTCATCGCCAATCTGCCGGCGGCGCCGGCCTCATGCCATCACGCGCTCGGGCAACAGCTCCGCGATCTGGACCGCGTTCAGCGCAGCGCCCTTCAGGAGCTGGTCGGCGGCCACGAAGATCGAGATCGAATGGCCGCTGGGGTCGCTCAGATCCTTGCGGATGCGGCCGACCAGCACGTCGTCCTGGCCGGAGGCATCGATCGGCATCGGAAAGTAATTCCCGGCGCGATCGTCCACGATCCGCACGCCCGGCGCGGACGCAAGAAGCGCGCGCACCTGGTCCTCGCTAACAGGCTTCTCGCATTCGAAGGTGATGGCCTCGCAATGTGCGCGCAGCACCGGCACGCGGACGCAGGTGACGCCGACTGCTATTCTGTCATCCTCGAAGATCTTGCGGGTCTCCTTGATGACCTTGGTCTCCTCGTCGTTGTAGCCGGTCTCGGGATCGACGGCGGTGTTGTGGTTGAACAGGTTGAAGGCGTAAGGGTGCGGCATCACCTTCGGCGTATAGACCTGTCCGTTCAGATTGGCGCGGGTCGATTCCACCAGCTCCTCCATTGCCGCGGCACCGGCGCCGCTTGCGGCCTGATAGGTCGAGATGATCACGCGCTTGATGCGGTTCTTCTGGTGGATCGGCCACAGCGGCACGAGCGCAGTGATCGCCGCGCAGTTCGGGACGGCGATGATGCCCTTGTGCTCGCGGATGCGGGAGGCGTTGATCTCCGGGATCACCAGCGGCACGTTCGGGTCCATGCGGAAGGCGGAGGAATTGTCGACCACGACGGCGCCGGCCTTCACCGCGATCGGCGCGAACTTCTTCGAGACGCCGCTGCCGGCCGAGAACAGGGCGATGTCGACGCCCTCGAGCGCTCGTTGAGCTCCTCGATGACGATCTTTTGCCCGCGGAAGTCGATGGTCTTGCCCGCCGAACGGCTGCTCGCCAGCGGCTTCAGCTTGCGCACGGGAAAGCCGCGTCGGTCCATGGTGGCGATGAACTCGGCACCGACGGCGCCGGTCACGCCGGCAATGGCAACAACGGGATCGTTCTTCACGGGAGTCTCCATTCATTTGAGCATGATCTTTTTCGGAAAACCGGTGCCCACTTTTCCGGATCATGCTTCAGGCAATAAAAAAAGCCCCGGACCTTCATCAGGCGGGGCTTCGGTTTGAGATGATGCGGTCGGTCCGACTACGCGCGCACGCCTCCCAAGGCCCCGGAGAGCTTTTTGGTCGTGGTGGTGCGTTTGGTCGCGATGATCATGGTGGTGGAACTTATGCGGGAGGTTTTGGGCTCCGTCAACGGCATTCCAGCCGGAAATCGCCGTCAATGCGGTTGAACAGGGGCAGTTGTCACGCCATAAGCGGCCGCATGGACCTTCCCAATCATTTCGAATTGCTCGCGACCGACGGTAATGCCCGTACCGGCCGGCTGACCACGCCGCATGGCGTGGTACGCACGCCGGCCTTCATGCCGGTCGGCACCGCCGGCGCAATGAAGGGCATGCACTGGCGCGAGGTGCGCGATGCCGGCGCCGACATCGTGCTCGGCAACACCTATCATTTGATGCTGCGGCCCGGTGCCGAGCGCATCGCAGCCCTGGGCGGCCTGCAGACGTTCACCGGCTGGAACGGGCCGATGCTGACGGACTCCGGCGGCTTCCAGGTGATGTCGCTGTCGGAGCTGCGCAAGGTCAGCGAGAACGCCGTGACGTTCCGCTCGCATATCGATGGCGCCAAGGTCGAGCTGTCGCCGGAGCGCTCGATCGAGGTGCAGCGATTGCTCGGCTCCGACATTGCGATGCAGATGGATGAATGCGTGCGATTGCCGGCGGAGCGCGACGATATCGAGCGCGCGATGCGGCTGTCGCTGCGCTGGGCCGAGCGCAGCAAGCGCGCGTTCGAGACCGCACCTCACGGCTACATGCTGTTCGGCATCGTGCAGGGCGGCGATGTGCCGGAGCTGCGCAGGCAGAGCGCCAAGGAGCTGGTCGAGATCGGTTTTCACGGTTACGCGATCGGAGGGCTTGCGGTCGGCGAGCCGCAGGCGGTGATGCTGGCGATGATCGAGGAGACTGCGCCGGTGCTGTCCGCGGACCGTCCGCGCTATCTGATGGGCGTCGGCACGCCCGAGGACCTCCTGGAGGCAGTCGCGCGCGGCATCGACATGTTCGACTGCGTGATGCCGACGCGGAACGGACGCCACGGCGTGGCGTTCACCCGGTTCGGGCCGGTGAACCTCCGCAACGCACGACACGCCGACGATCCGCGTCCGCTGGACGAGGAGAGCGCGTGGCCTTCCGCGCACAGCTATTCGCGCGCCTATCTGCATCACCTCGTGAAATCGGGCGAGACGCTTGGGGCAATGCTGCTGTCGGAAATCAACATCGCCTATTACCAGCAGCTCATGCAGGACATTCGCGCCGCGATCGCAGGCGAAAGTTTTGAGGACTTCCAAAAGCAAACGCGCGCCGACTGGGCGCGCGGTGACATCGCTACGAAGCTTTAGGTTGACTGACGCGTTTTCTTCACGCGAACCGGTCTCCACTTCGCTCGAAAACGCTATGTTATCAGTTGCAGGCGAAGCGCTTGACCGAGTGCTTGGTCACGAAACCGTAACCGCAGGTGTCGCAGGTCCAGAGATAGCTGATGATATAGTCGTGCAGATAGGCGGACGCTTCCGCGGCTATCATGGAGTCAGCGCACACCGGACAGGTCGGCAGATCGCACCCGCGCGGGTCCGGACGAACCGCGATGGTCGACGGGATTTCAGCGATTGCTGTCATCGTGACCTCCTGGCGATCTGTGGGGTGTTTAACTCAGGGGTAACTTATACACCGATTTATTTGACGTTGTCGCAACACAAATACGTTGGTTTATCGCGATTTAGAAACATTTCGCTATTGCGATGCAGCGATTTGTTAATCGATTATTTCCCTTCTTGCGCTGCGGCGTGCTCCGTTCCTAACTAACGAGAACCGCGATTTTCGCGGCACATTTTTGTCAGGGAGCCCCGCGATGGATGCGCCTTCAACTACGCGTGCAGTGCAACGACCGGGACGAGGGCTGGTCTATGACTCCATCGTGGATGCGATCGGCAACACGCCGATCGTCCGCCTGCGTCGGTTGCCGCAGGCCCACGGCGCGCACGCGACGATCCTCGCCAAGCTGGAATATTTCAATCCGGCGGCGAGCGTGAAGGATCGTATCGGCGCGGCGATGATCATCGCGATGGAGAAGGCCGGCATCATCAATGCCGACACCGTGCTGATCGAGCCGACCTCGGGCAATACCGGCATCGCGCTGGCGTTCGTTGCGGCCGCGCGCGGCTATCGGCTGAAACTGGTGATGCCGGAATCGATGTCGATCGAGCGCCGCAAGATGCTGGCGTTCCTTGGCGCCGAGCTCGTGCTGACGCCGGCGGCGCAGGGCATGAAAGGCTCGATCGCGGCCGCGGAAGAGCTGGTGCGCACGACGCCCAATGCGGTGATGCCGCAGCAATTCAAGAACCTCGCCAACCCCGAGATCCATCGTCGCACCACGGCGGAGGAGATCTGGAACGATACCGGCGGAAACATCGACTACTTCGTCGCAGGCGTCGGCACCGGCGGCACTATCACGGGCGTCGGGCAGGTGTTGAAGCCGCGCAAGCCGTCGCTGCGCATCGTCGCAGTCGAGCCCGAGGAGAGCTCGGTGCTGTCAGGCGGCCAGCATTCGCCGCACAAGATCCAGGGCATCGGCGCTGGTTTCGTTCCTGACATCCTCGATCGTTCCGTGATCGACGAGATCGTCAAGGTCAACAGCACGACCGCAATCGAGACCTCGCGCGCACTGGCGCGCAACGAGGGCATTCCCGGCGGCATCTCTTCAGGGGCGGCGATCGCTGCGGCGCTAGAGATTGGCAAGCGGCCGGAAGCGGCGGGGAAAACCATCTTGGCTGTGGTGCCGTCGTTCGCCGAGCGCTATCTGTCGACCGTGCTGTTTGAAGGGATCTAGCAATGGCCGATCAACCCAGGCGACCGCGCACGCTGAACGACGCCCGCAGCGAGGCGGAGGCGGCGTTCAAGCGCGCCACCACCAAGGTGGCCGAAGCGCTGCCGAAGAAGAACGCCGCTCCCGGAGTGAAAGAGCAGGTCACGCTGCGCATCGATCAGGACGTGCTGGAATGGTTCCAGGAGAGCGGCCCGGGCTGGCAGGACCGCATCAACGAGGCGTTGCGCAAGGCGGCGGGGAAGTAGCTCCAACGAGGAGCCGCCAGAAACCAGAAAAGCCCGGCAGGAGCCGGGCTTTTCGTTGAACGCTTCCAAGGGCGTTAGCGACGGAACGCGCCGCCCAGCATGCCACCCACGACGCCGCCGACGAAGGCTGCTCCCGGATCGATGCCACCGCCGTGGTGGCGGGGGGGAGGGGGAGCGCTGCCGCCACCACCGCTGCTGGCGCGGCGCCGTGGGCGCTCTTCATCGCTCGAGCTCGTCGACGTGGTCGCCACGACCTCGGTCAGCAGCGCCTTGTGCTGCAGCCTGTTGAGGTAGCCGCTCTTGGGATAGCCGCGCGCGGCCTGCCAGCGCGTGATCACGGCGCGGGTGGGCTCGTCGAATTTGCCCGTGGCCTTGACGTCGAAGCCGAGCCCGTTCAGGCGGCGCTGCACGTCGCGGCGCTGGCCCTTGTCGAGGCCGATCTGGTCCTCGGTGACCTGGCTCGCTTCCTCGGTGAAGGTCGCAGGATCGATGCCGGCGGTGAGGTTGCGCGTCTGCGTGCTCGGTGCCGCACCGCTCTCAAGCGCGGCGATGCGGGCCAGCGCGAGCGAGCGGAACTGGCCGTTCGGATAGCTCGAGAGATAGGCGTTGAACTCTTCGGTCTTGTTGGAGTCCTTGATCGAACGCCAGAACTCGAGCTCGACGTCCGAGCTCGGCGCGGCTGCGACCGCGGTCGATGCCGCAGGCGTGCCCGCCGCGGTGGCCGGGTTGTTCGCCGGCGCGCCGTTGAGATAGACCGAGCCGATCAGGTTGGTGTGACCCCAGGGCAACTGGCCCTTGTTGGTCTCCTCGTTGACCTGGGCGCGGACCTTGGTCATCGCCTGCTGGATCTCGACGCCGGGCTGGGTGATGTTGGCGATCAGTGCGCGCGTGAACGGGCTGTTGGCGCCTTCCTGGCCGTCGAGCGCGGTCTGGCCCGGGCCGGTTGCGAACGCGATCAGCGTGCCTTCGCCGGATTTCATTTCGGCGAGGCCGGCCTGCACGTTGACGCTGCGGGTCGGCGAGTTCGACTTGATCTTGGCGGCGAACGGATTGTCGCGGCAGGCATCGAGGAACACCAGCTTGACCTTGGCGTCGCTCATGGTCTGGTCGAGCGTGAGGTCGATGTTGATGGCCGCGCCGAGCTTGACGTCCATCTCCGACTTGATGTCGGCATCGACAGGCAGGAGATAGTTGGTGCCACCGATCGCGATGCCGTGGCCGGCATAGTAGAACACCGCGACATCGGCTCCCTGCGCCTTCTTGCCGAAGTCGAGCAGCTTCTCGGTCATTTTGTCGCGGGTGAGGTTGGTGCCCTCGACCACTTCGAAGCCGACATTGCGCAATGCGCTCGCCATCGACTTGGCGTCCATGGTCGGATTGGGCAGCGGCGTCACGTTTTTGTAGGCGCCGTTGCCGACGACGAAGGCGACGCGTCGCTCGGCATGGGCGGCGGTTGCGGTCAGCGCCATGCAGATCAGCGAGGCGAGGAGGGTAAGGCTGCGCATTGAAATCCCCCAGCAGAATCGAAAAGACTTTGACTCTATCGCGTTGCGTCAGCCTACACGAAAACACCATCGTTCGCGCAGCATAAAAATACCGCTGCGTCGACGAGAGAATCGCGTCGCCATAAGGCATGCCATGAAACGCGCCGCAGCTACGTGATCTACGTCACAAGCGCGTCGATCGTCAGGTCCCCGCGCGCGCGTGAGCCGGCGCGTTCGGTTTCAAGTTCAGGAGATTACCGGCCAGGATCAGCACCGCGCCGAGCACGGTGAACAGATCGAGCCGTTCCGAATAGATCAGCCAGCCCGCGGTCGCGGTCAGCGGCACCCGGAGGAAGTCCATCGGAATCACGACGGTCGCATCCGCGTGCAGCAGCGCGCGCGCCATGCAGTAGTGCGAAAAAGTGCCGCAGAAGGCGATCAGGACGACCCAAACCCAGACATGCGCCGGCGGCCATGTCCAGACATAGAGCGACGGCAACAGGCCTGCGGCCGACTGCACGACCAGCATCCAGAAGATGATCGCCAGCGTCTGCTCGGTGCGGGTCAGCGACTTCACCATCGCAACCGAAATGCCGAAACCCACGGCAGCCGCAAGCGCGATCAGTTGGCCCGGATTGACCTCGCCCGTGGCGGGGCGGACGATGATGATCACGCCGATCAGGCCAAGCACGATCGCCGTGATCTTCCACATCGTCATGCGCTCGCCGAGGAAGGCTGCGGCGAGGATCGCCGTCCAGATCGGCATCGTGAATTCGATCGCCACCACCTGGCCGATCGGGATCAGCGTCAGCGCGAAGAACCAGCCAAGCTGCGCGCCGTAATGAATCAAATTGCGCGCGATGTGCATGTGCACGCGCGCGGTCTTCAGGATCGAAAATCCGCCACTCGCGTGGATCAGCGGGTAGAGCATGAAGAAGCCGAGGATCGAGCGCGCTTCCATGAGCTGAAACACGTTCATGTCCCGCATGGCTTCGCGGCCGGAAATCGCAATCACCAGCATCAGCGTGAGCCAGCCTGCCATCCACAGCGCGGCCTTGGTCTTGGAAGGGGTGCGGTCCATCGGTGATGCGGAAAAAGGAGAGGGGGCGAGCGGGAACATCCGTATCGGCGAGGCCCACGCGATTTGCAACTCGCAATTCCGGGAAGGCAGCGATGCAGGTCCTTCAGCTTTGCCGTGACCGTCCGTTCGGTGCTAAGCATCGTCCCGCATTCGAGCATGATCCGGAAAAGTGGAAACCGGTTTTCCCTCGCGACAAACGCGAAGCGTTTGCGCGGAGATCATGCTCAAACAAAGAGATGAGATCATGATCCGATTCCGTCTAATCGGATCATGATCTGGGAGGATAAATTCATGCATGTCTTGCAACCGGCCGAATGGTCGAAACCCCGCGGCTTCTCGCACGGCGTCAGCTTCGACGCATCAGGCAAATGGATCGTGCTGGCGGGCCAGACCGGCGGCGATGAGAAGGGCGATTACGCGCCGGATATGGCGGCGCAGGTCGCCACTGCACTGAAGCGGATCATCAAGCTCTTGAGCGAAGCCGGCGCCGGGCCTGAGCACATCGTGCGCCTGACCTGGTACCTGACCAATCGCGCTGAATACGAGGCTGCGGGCGCCGGGATCGGCGCGGCCTGGAAGGAGACGTTGGGGCGCAACTTCCCGCCATCCACCTTGCTTTATATCGACGGCCTGGTCGATCAACGCGCCAAGGTCGAGATCGAAGTCACCGCCTTCGTCCCCGCGGCATAGGGTGGTGAGAATGGCAAACCGTAAGACGTCAGCGGATATCGTGACCGGCTTCGCCACCGGCTGGCCCGAACATCAGCCCGATATCATGGTGCTGTCGCTGACGACGCACAAAGGCGTGCAGGATTTTGCGTTCAACAAGGAGCAGGCCCTGCTGATCGCCAAGACCATCAAGGACACCGCCGAGCGGCTGACGAAGCCGAAGACGAGCTAAACGGGTTTCCTGAATTGTCGCCCGCTTCCGCGGGCGACCGGCGCGCGCGAGCTATCTCGAGAGCGAGATGTTCGCTTCGCGGAACCCGTTGTCGGCCCTGATGCTGACGGATTGCTTGTTGCCGCTCGTTCGCATGCTGAGGTTGGCGTTAAACCCGCCAGCATTGGCGGCCACCTGGAAATTACCGCCGCCACCGCGGCCCTGCAGGCTGCCGCTGATCCCGCGGCTGGCCTCGGTCCAGTTGCCGGAGATCGCGCCGCCCTGGGCGACCACATCGGCTTGCAGGTTGAACTTGTAGGCGTCGCTGGCGCAGGTCAACGACATCGCCATGTTGACGCCGCCGACGCGGTAGACGGCGCGGCAGCGGATGCGCTCCCTGGAGCCGTCGTCCAAGGTCACGCTGCCACCGCCAGACCAAGTGCCGGCCATTCCGGCAAACGGGCCCGACTGAGCATGGCTGGGGGAGACTGTAAACGTTGCCGCAGCAAATGCCGCCGCGAAGGTCAGCCGCCGTGCGGAGGGGAACAGCTTCGAGGTCCGGTGGATCTTACTGACGGGAAGCTTCCCATCGACCGCTGCACGGTACGCCTGCTGATGCCCCATTCCACTTCCCCGATCCGGAGTTGCCACTGAGCTGTCCGTTGGCATATGCACCATTGATCGAGACTCGCACAAGGCCCTCACGGCCGACCCTGCCCGAGATGCCGGCGCCCGGCGCGGAGATTTGACCGTCCGTGACCGTAACCGTGGAAGAGGTCGAAGGCTCGCAGGTTCCGGTTTTGGTGACAACGGTGACCTGCCAGAGGCCGTCATAGGGCTGCTGGGCCGAAACAGGGGCAGAAATCAGGGCAGCAGAACCGAGAAAGGACGCAAACAAGAGCGCGCGAATGCGGTCAGGACGCATGGATCAGATTTCCTTGAAATTTATGTGATCAACTTAGCTTATCCGGACACAATGTGTTCAAAATGGGCCGTCCTGTGGAAGGCAAAAAGTTCCTGTGAGATCAAACACATCATGGTGAACTTGCATAGTGAATGCGCATCGTGAATCGGCGCACCCGGGAGAAGGGTGCGTTCGATTCCTGCGGCAGACCTTAGGCGTTCAGTGCCTGGCGTCCGAGAGACTCGGTGCCTTGGTCGCGAATTGCTCATCCTGCGGCTTGGCGGGAAGGCTGCCGTGAGCTCTGCCGTAGTCGATCACCTCGGCGAGCAGCCGGAGCCCCAGCGGCGCCAGCGCACGCTCCCAGAGCTCTCGCGCGGTTTCGCCCTTCTTGACGAACACCCAGTCCTGCGCCGCGATGGCGCCAGCATCCATGCGGTCGGCGAGATGATAGATGCTGCCGCCGGCGATCGGATCGCCTTCCTTGACGGTCCATTCCACGGCAGCCATGCCGCGATGCCGGGGCAGTAGCGAGGGATGGTAGCCGATCCCGCCGAGTTTCGCGGCGGCCAGCGCTTCCTTGCTGACGCGGGCGTGGCTGTGGGCCGTTACGATCAGATCGGTGTTGGGGGCGATCTCGGAGGCTACGACGAGCTTTGGATTGGCCTGCACCACCACATCGATCCCTGTGGCCCGGGCGGCCGCCGCCAGCCGGTCTTCTCCATCGTGCACCACGACCCTGACGACATCGACTTCGCGTTGGCGCAGCATATTCAAGGTCGCCACGCCGAAATGGCGGGAACCGACGAGGGTAATCCGCATATCTGTGTTCCGTACCTGATCTTGCCGTTATGCCGATAGCACAGGGCAGCCGATTGTCCTGCCGCCGGGGATGGAGAAGTTCCTGGTTATCAACAGCACGGCGCTGCAGCGAGCCGGTCTGGCGCATGGGACGGGTGCGCAACAGCGGTCATGGCGGGGCCGGGAACCGGTGGGGTTCCCAGGCTACGAGAGCTCGATCATGCCTCTTCCACGCGGCTGGCCAAGGCCTTGTCGATCCTCCGGCCGTCGAGATCGACGATCTCGAACTGCCAGCCATGGGCCGTGACCTTCTCGCCGACATTGGGGATGGCGCCGAATTCCTGCAGCAGGAAGCCCGCAAAGGTCTGGTAGGGCCGCGGCGAGGGCAGGGTGATGCCGAGCAGGTCGGCAAATTCGAGCGCCGGCATCCATCCCGAGATCAGGTAGGAGCCGTCATCGCGCTTGACCGAGGCGGGTTCGGCCGGCCCCTCCTCGGTGTGGAACGCGCCGACGATCGCTTCCAGGATGTCGGCGCTCGTCACCACGCCCTGGAAGGTGCCGTATTCATCGTGCACCAGCCCGATATGAACGGCGGAATCGCGCAGGATCGCGATCACGTCGCGTGCGTCGACGGTCTCCGGAATCACCGGCGCCTGACGGACCAGCGAGCGGATGTCCGGCGTTCCCCCGGACAGATACGCATCGAGCAGATCCTTGGCTTGCACGATGCCAAGTGCAACGTCGCGATTGCCGTCGAACACGACCGCGCGCGAATGGTTGGTCTTGAGCAGCGTCGCATGGATCTCGGAAGGGGGATCGGAGAGGTCGATCGAACTGACCTCGTGGCGCGGCGTCATCACCGCGCCGACCGGGAGATCTCCGAGCCGCATCACGCCCGCGATCATCTCTTTTTCGCCGGGCTCGAGCACGCCGGCATTTTCGGCTTCGACCACGAGCGTCCTGATTTCTTCCTCGCTGACCTTCTCTTCGGCTTCGCCGCCATGGCCGAGCAGCCAGAGCAGCGACTTGCCGGAGCGGTCGAGCAGCCAAACCAGCGGCAGCGAGATCCTCGCCATCCACACCATGGCCGGCGCCACCTTGACTGCAATCGCTTCCGGATCGCGCAGCGCAATCTGCTTAGGCACGAGTTCGCCGACGATCAGCGAGGCATAGGTGATGACGGTGACGACAAGACCGACGCCGGCGGCATCGGCGAGCGTCGGGGAGACACCGAGCCCCAGCAGCCATTGCGACACCCGCTGCCCAAGCGTTGCCCCGGAAAAAGCGCCCGAGAGCACCCCGATCAGGGTAATCCCGATCTGCACGGTGGAAAGGAATTTGCCCGGGTCCGATGAAAGCGTCAGCGCTTGCCGCGAGCCGCTCACGCCTTTTTCGACCAATCCCGCCAGCCTTGCCGGCCGGGAGGAGACGATCGCCAGTTCCGACATCGCAAGCAGGCCATTGACGACGATCAGAACAAAAACGATCGCAAGTTCCAGATAAAGCACGATTAAACCTTCTTTGACGCTCAGCGGCGACAGCACCGAACATATAGGAAGCGCAACCGGTTTGGCTGCGGCTTGCCGACGCCGTCCGGAACAGCCGCGCCGCGCGAAGGTGTTAACACAGGTTCGGGTCGGTGTGAGGGGCGTCACATCGTGAAGCGGGGGAGCGGCGGTATAAACTTGGCGACCGCAATAGCTGGCGATAGAGCGACGCAGATGGATGCTCCGGGCCTGACGGCCTGGCGCATGTTCGGTTCTGATCGAATCAGAAGTCTAGCGCCAAGCGAGAATCCGCATCTCCGGTCTTGCGAAGCCGCGCTCCGGCTGCGCGCTCTGCTTCGGCTGCGCCGTGGTGACGCGCGCGAGACAGGCGCGCAAATCGGCGTTGTGCTGCTTCATCTGGTTGCGCAGCTCGCGCCGGCCGAAAGCGGTGAGCGAGGGGTCGGCGAGTTGCTGCCAGGCGGCACGACGCCATTCCTGCAGCACGCGGATGTCTTGATCCAAGATCTCTGGCTGGGTCATGCCGCCAAACCGCGTGAGAATCGATCAAGATGCCAGTAGGTCTGATTCGTCGCAGAACACCTAGGACAAAATAGCGCCAGGGTTGCATTTCAAGCCGCTGATCATCCGGATTGCCATCTTCATTCGACCTCGTCCGGATTCGAGCGCAGCATGTCCATCGCGACCCACATGCCGGCAAGCACCGCGGCGATCATCGCGACGTGCCGGATCTGCGTGGTGGAAAAGCCGAGATCCTCGTGAGCAACATATTCCAGCATGATCGCCGCGTAGCCCGCGACAACGACGGCGGCGATGATCGTGGGCAGGTCGAGCTTGTTTTCCATGGCGGCACCGCGGTTCTTCGGCGCGCTGTCTAGCGCGCCGGAGCGCCGACCGCTGTGACGTGGTTCACGTCAGCTATTCAAACCGTGCCGCCGTCCCGTGTCAGCCCTGGACGGGTAGACCAAGATGACTTGCGCCTCGGGGATTTGGAGCGGGATGTGCGGCGACGTGCTGACCACGCGCTGACTTCCGTCGGTCTCGGTGTGGCTCCTCAGCGTCTCCAGCAGCAGGAAGAATTTCTCGGCAAGCACGGCAGCCTCCATGAGTGCTTTCTAATGTGTGCGGGGCGCGCCGCTAGAAATTCAATCAATTAAACGAGAGGTTGCAGAGGCAAACTGCTGCTGCAGCGCAATCGCAGGAGCCGGTGACGAATCCAGGCAGAGCTTGCTGGACCGTTCTGTCATGCTACGCCGATCGCAAATGCTCGACGCGTCCCGTAGTAGCCCGGATGGATCGCGCCGCGGATTTTGCGTATGACACGACCGTTCCACCAGACATCATCGCGCTGATGGGGCGGGGGATGATGCGACGAGGCCCGGTCTCTAGGGTTGACCGGGCCTCGTCCTTTTTGTTTTGGGTGGTTCGCGAAGATCGAGACGCCGGGCGCGTCGACCTCGCTTTCGATCATGATCCGATTGGACGGAATCGGATCATGATCTCATCTCTTTGTTGGAGCATGATCTCCGCGCAAACGCTTCGCGTTTGTCGCGAGGGAAAACCGGTTTCCACTTTTCCGGATCAGGCTCTAACAGGCATTCTCCTGAGCCCGCTTTTTCAACTCGCGATCAATCAGCGTTTGCGTCCGGCGTATCGCGAGCGCCTCCAATGGCGTTCGCATCAGGCCGGTCCTCGCTTGATCGCCGATCCAGAATACCCAGCGCCAGACGTGGCGCTGCCTGGTTTTCTCGACGGTGAACTCAATCCCTTGGTGCTGCATGGCCAGCGGCTATAGTGAATCTCTGCGCCCCTCATCGTGGACTTGCCTCACCAGAGTCGAATGGTCTGCTGATATTGTCGTGATATCGCGATGTGTCCGCATCGCTCGGTGCGACGAAATTCAGCGGGCTCAATCTTTGCTTCTCAAAAAGTCGGGCCCCGGCTTGCTCGGGGGACAATCGCCGGGGCCCTTGGGAAGGTGGATCATGTCGTCCCAATCGACGGGACGATAACTTGGGAGTCTGCGAGGCGTTCCGGATTTTCCTAAGAATGATGCCGAATTATCCCGATTGAAGTCGAGGAACGACACCGGTTCAGTGCCGTTGGAAATCTCCACTCTCGGAGTCGAAGATGCCAGAAGAGAATGATCGCAAGGGCAAGGTGATGGGCGATCCGCGCTTTGGCCGGACGCGCATGGAAGCAACATGAGCCGCGCTTTTGTCAGGGAAGGCGAGGGTAATCTCGACGATCTTCCCGATCGGCCGATCTCGGACGCGCGAAACGATGTCACCAGGGAAGGCCTTGCCCAGATCGAGACCGCAGTCGCGGCCGCGCAAGAGGCGTTGGCGGCGGCACAGGCGGAAGGCGACCGCTCGGCGATCGCGAGCGCCTCACGTGACCTGCGCTATTGGAGCGCGAGGCGCGCCTCCGCCAATGTGGTGGCAGAGCCCGAGGACGACAGCCAGGTTCGCTTCGGACACGCCGTTACGATCCTCCGCGATGACGGTCGACAACAGACCTTTCGGATCGTCGGCGAGGACGAGGCGGATCCTGCTCACGGCACCGTCTCGCATGCCTCGCCGTTGGCGCGGGCGCTGTTTGGCAGGAGCGTGGGAGACGTTGTCCGCGTTGGCAGCGGCGAGGCGGAAATCCTCAACATCTCCCGCATGAATGCGCTTGGCGGCGAGGGGTGACAGGCCCGCTTGTGCCGAGAGCGCTCGTTCTCAAACTACATCACGTCGGCAAAAACGTCGTCGATAACGGCAAGAGACACCGGGATCACAGCCAGTTCGTCCTGCTCCGAAGGACCTGACGTTCCCTTGATGTCCTGGACCACCCGGCTCTTGAAGTTGCGGAGCCACTGCATCGGCTCCTCGCCGCTCTGCAGTGCTTGCTCGGCCAATATGTGGCGCATGAGAACAAGCATCGCATGCTGGTAACCGACAAAATCACTATCCATAGCGCTTCCTCGAAATGAGCTGGAGCAATTCCTCACGGGCCCATCTTATACTTTTTCTTCCGGCCAATCCGCTTGATGAAAACAAAACCCCCACCGACCGGGAGGAAGGCAGGGGCTCTTGCGGGTGGATGGCGCGAGGCCAGGTGAAACCTAGGTGTCGCCCCAAGGACCCACGATCTTAAGGAAAGCGCCGAGATCCAGTTCCGGCAAGGCGATTTTGTAGGCAGCCATCCGACCCGCGTTAGAGCATGATCCGGAAAAGTGGAAACCGGTTTTCCGAAAAGATCATGCTCAAACAAAGAGATGAGATCATGATCCGATTCCGTCTAATCGGATCATGATCTAGTCGGGCTCTTCGCCGGAGCCGCTGGGGCCGGCTTCATCGAGCAGATTCAACGCGGCGTCGATCTGCTCGAGCAGGCGCTCGATCTCGGCGCGTTCGTTCGCGCCGGGATTCTCCTGCAGCCGCTCGAGCAATTGCTGCTTTTGCGCGAGGAGCTTTGCCGCGGTGGTCATTCGGATCTCCTGGCGCGGAAAGCAGTGCGATGGCGGATCTGCGCAGACTAACGGGACCTGCCACCTGAGCCAGGACCCGTCGGGGCTTCGGTTCCTGCGCCGGAGCCAGTTGTTTGGCTGTTCGGCCGACCAGGAGCGGTCGGCGACGCGCCCGGCTTCTCCTGGTCCGCCACATAGCCGGACTCTCCCGAATTGCGCGTCTTGACGCCCTTATCGGCCTCATCCTGCATCTGAGGATTGTTAGGTGCCGACTGCTGTTGCTGCTGTGCTGTCGCGGGCATCCCGATGGTGGTTCCCAGAGCGACAAGCAGCGCGAAAATCGAAGTTCGCATCTGTGCTCCTCCTGTGTTCGCCCCTTGCTCAAACGCGTGAAGTCGCGAACGTTTCCCGGAGCATTAGAACAAGGCTGGAGCCATACGCTGAGCTACGCCCGATTAGGCGCGATCAACCCAGAGCATGCCGCCGGTATCGTCGGCAAGGAGCCGGCCAAGCATGCCGTAAAACAACGGGCCCCAGATCAGAGCAGTAGTGAACTGGGGTCCGCACCCAAATGGAATGTACCTGCGCTAACCCATCCGATAAGCGTCGAGTGCATGCGCCAGGAAAATTCCCACGCTCACCAGCGCGAGGATTGCTGCAGAGGTCTCGATCATTGCTGCATCTCCCGTTGTGCCAGGGAGGCGAGATACCTGCTGCACGATTGTTCCCAGAACAGGTCCAATATGAACTGCATGTTAGCCATCCCTGTTTTCCTTTTGAAACGTAGATAGCTCGCACTTTGTTTCAGGACTTTTTCGTCGGCAGTGGAAAATGGTTTCGTGCGATGCAAACGTTCCGGCGCCTGACACAGTCCGCCACGCAAGCGACAAGATCAGGCCACAATCCGCGGGGAGTTCGGCTGCGGCGGCGAATACGTGCAAGGCGTCGGGATCAAGGGCCAGACATCCGCACATCATAGTCGCCGCGCGATAGGGAGAGAGACACTCTGCAGCGGATCAGTTCTTGCCCGCGGTACCCGGGCTTGATCCTCCGTACTGCGACGATCCCGTGCCGCTCAGCGAGGTCGGGCCACCGGCTGTGCCGTTCGGGTTACCGTAATTTTTCGCGTGGTGGGCGCGGTGGTGACGCTTGGCGGCATCTGCCGGCACGAAGGTCAGCGAGAGCATGGCCAAAGTGGTCAAGGCAACTGCAACGAACTTCATTTCACTTCCTCCTGGAGGGATAGGTTCGTGTAGTTGGGCGCCCTGCGGAGGAAAACGAGATCAGGTCTGCATCGCCGCCAGCGAGTTTCGTGCGAAATGAAAACGTGAGCGCGAGCAGGAGCCCGGCCGAATTTAATGCCGAGTGAGTCTTTTACGACACACCTTTAGCGTGCAAACGAGTGAGGATATATCACGCTGCCCTGAAAGCGCGAAGGGCGCCCCCCAAAGGGGCGCTCTTACCCACACACCAACCTCCACCACCAGGCGAATAAGCCCGCGAGAAGGGGTGAAGACGTCTGGGAAACCGCTGCGGCTCTCGTGTAGTTGCCGGCGATCTCGAGCATGGCGTTGCGCGACTCGTCGAGGAGGCACAGCGCAGCTTGTTCGCGGGCTACTCGCTCCAATCGACGAGGCTCTGCTGCCTCGTTCGTTGTGGTCCAACTCGGGGGAAAGAGAAGCATTTCCAAACGGTAAATGGGTAGGTCAGTCGTGCTGTCATAAAACTATCATAAAATTCCACTCGGCCCCCATCACTTTTGTTGGATCGATCCTCGCCCGAGCAGGCTACGGGGCGTCGTGGGAGTGAGTTATTTGAAATCATGCCGCCGGTTGCGGGCTCGAGTCCGACGCCTGGCGGACATAAACGCTCTGACGGCATAGCCAACCAGAGCGCCGACAAGAAAGACGCCCGCCAACAAAGCTGGTGCAGGCAACTCCATGGGAGGATCCCTGCTGGGGTCAACAACTGATTAGTGGCCCAAACGCGCTGAAATTCCCCACACAAGCCGGTGAGATTCTGTCCATGGGTGATTAACTCGCTCCACGATCCCCGACTGACAGTCTCAATCAGCGGCGTCTCGGCCTGCTGGAAGGCCGGCAGGTCCAGCGAGAGCGGGCCGCACTTGTTATGGGCGACGGTCCTCGATCGCCACGGCCTGGTCAAGCGTAGCGGCGGGCCGTGCCATCGCGCGCGGCATGCCGCTCTTGGAAGGCGACACCGGCATGAGGGCGGAGCATCAGGAACGCGACGCCAGCAGCAAAACCGCGACAAGATTTGCCACGAACAGCGTCGCATCGATGACGAAGATCCTGAGCATCGGGCCCTTCAATACGGGCCAGTATGCCACCCCGACGCGTCCCCCGCGCATCAGGACCGGGAGGTTATAGGCGAACTGGCTGAAGTGACACGCGGCGAAGAACAGGAACAGCGCAAGCTGCGCGTCAATCGCCTGAAAGAAGGGCGGCCGGGCGAGCAGATAAAGCGACAACAGGCCGATTGGCAGATTGATCCCGCCCAGAAATGCCACGCTGGCCGACAAGGTCGGCGCAATCGGATTTCCGCGCTCTTCCCGGGGCACCAGGATCTTCAGCGTATTGCGCTGGGCAATGCTGAACTGGATGAATGCGCCGCCGAACCAGAGTGCGTTGAGGAGCAGGACGAAATCCGAGAATCGCATGGGCTACTTTCCGTAGAAGGCTTCGCTGCGCACCACACGGCCGGCATCATCGAAGTCCATGAACTCGCTGGCGCGCGTGTCGCCCAGTTGCCACCACACCGTTAGGCGCGCAATCGTTTCGTCCCAGCTCCAGTCCAGGATTTTCAGGTCTGCGTTTTCGATGCCTCCATAAGCCTTGCGCCAGTAGGCGCGAATGTTCTCGGCGCCAACGACCACGGGAGAATCCGTCAGTTTGAGCGCCAGGGGGCTGCGCATCTCGGCGTTTTCGGCCAAATGCGAGACGACGGCGTCGATATCAACCTTGCACCAGTTGGCGCACCACGCCTCGACAAAGCGCCCAGCGGTCGCCCGGTCCATTGTCCGTCCGCTCATGCTTCTGGCCTCCCCGAGTGCAACTGCCGAAGAGTGGCACGGTGCGACAGTGACGTCAATCATGTTGACCTGAGAGCGCAGTCAGTTGTTGTCGGCGATGGCTTCCATAACGGCCATCCACGCGGCCGCGCCGGACGGGCCAGCACGATCAAATGCCTCACGCAGGACCTCCCGCTCGTAGCCCGATGCCCGTTGTTCGATGCGTTGCCCTGCCTGCGTCAGGCGCAGCAATTTGGATCGATGCTGCTCGGGCGACCGCTTCGATGTCAGGAGTTTGCGCTCGAGCAACAGGCCGAGCGGCCGGTTCAAAGCTTGCTTGGAAATGCCGAGGACCTCGATCAGCGAGCCGATCGAGATGTCGGGCCGCCGTGCGACGACATAGAGAATGCGATGGTGCGGGCGTGATAGGCCAAGCGTGGCAAGATACTGGTCGGCCGAGAGCGTCATACCGCGCCAGCCATAGTACATGAGCTCCAGCGCCGCGTCCAAATCGTGGAGCTTGTTGAGCGAGGCGCGGTGCAGGCCCGCGGCGTGAGAAGCAGTTTTTTGCATTTGCCTATCGTGTCGAATTTGCCGAAGAGAATCTACGCTCGCGGGCAGATCCCGCCGCAGCACCTTCCCCGTCGCCGTCATCGGCTGCGTCTCAGGAAGCGACTGCGCCGCCCGTCGACCCAGATGGCGATCATCGGACTGAAGAACGCACGGATGCGCCATAGATGCGCTCGCGTGACTTGGTGCCCATGCCGTGAGAATGCGCCGTGCGGGCTCGCTGCGGCAAGCCGCTAGGGCATGCGGTCGGCGCGGCGAAAACCGCTAACGGGGATGCCGCGAACGAACTTCGAACGAGGGTTTGCCAACTCGGAGCCGAGAATTGTCGACCGCTTGCGCCTAGAACGGAATGAGAAGAATTTAAGGTGCTGATTATATTCTGATTTTTGGTGAGCGCGGTGGGACTCGAACCCACGACCCCATGATTAAAAGTCACGTGCTCTACCGCCTGAGCTACGCGCTCACTTCCCGGAGCGTGACGACGTTCGAAGCCGTCATCCCGTTCCGGTCCTTGTCTGATCATGATCCGCCGGAAACCGACTCCCGCTTTTCCGGATCATGCTCCAGCCCGCGCTGTGTAGGGGGCGGGGGCCGACGGGTCAATAGCGCAAAGGGCGGCAAATGCGTGGTCGTGCGCGCCCGGGATTTCCCTGAGATAGCTGGTGGTTAGCTCCGCTCCTTCAAGCCCGGCCGTGAAATCGATCCACGGCCAGATAGCGGCTCAGTTGGCGTCGCGGCGGATTTCGGAGGCGGCCTGCTGGGAAGGAGCAGCGATCGTGGGCATGGCGACCGGGCGCAGACCGATCAGTTCCGCGGTGCGGATGGCGCTGTTGCGCCAGAACGAGAACGAGTTGATGCGCGAATTCTCCAGGATCGCGATCGCGACCGCGGCGAGGAACGGCAGGCTCTGCAGCACCAGCACGCCGGCGAAGATGTAGATCTCGCGGACCTGCTTGAAGCCGTTGGTGGCGATGAGGACGGCGGCGCCGACCAAGAGGAGGACGCCGATCACCGCTTCCCAGAACGCCTGGAATTCGATCGACATCCGCGACAGGCCGCCCTTGGAGGTGCGGGCGAACGCCAGATGCTCGGTGATCAGTCCCTGCGCCACAGCGCGCGACACCGTCCATTGCACGCTCATCGCCGCGATCATGGCGCCCAGCATCTGGCCCGCCTTCACCTTGACCCGCAGTCGGTACAGCACGACGAAATGCGCGAGCGAGACGACGAAGGAGGCGATGATCGGCAGCGTCAGAATCTTGTCGGGGATGGCGATGTCGGCAAAGGCGACGATCGGCACCCAGATCAGGTTGAGGATTGCGACCAGCACGCCGAGGCTTTCGGCGCCCAGCCAGTTCAGCCAGCCCAGCGAAAATTCGCGTCGCTGGTCGGGCGAGAGCCGGCTCGCGCCCGGCAGGAAACGCCGCCAGTGCTTTTTCACGATCTGGAAGCCGCCATAGGCCCAGCGGTGCCGCTGCTTCTTGAAGGCCTCGTAGGTGTCGGGCAACAGGCCTTCGCCGTAGCGCTGGTTGGTGTAATGCGTCAGCCAGCCGCGCTCGATGATGGCAAGCCCGAGATCGGTGTCCTCGCAGATGGTGTCGCTGGACCAGCCGCCGGCCATGTCCATCGCGGCGCGGCGGATCAGGCACATCGTGCCGTGCACGATGATGGCATTGTGCTCGTTGCGCTGGACCATGCCGATGTCGAAGAAGCCGGCATATTCGCCGTTCATGATGTAGTGCATCAGCGAGCGGTCGCCGTCGCGATGCTCCTGCGGCGCCTGCACCAGGCCGACGCGCGGGTCGGCGAAGACCGGCACGAGGTCCTTCAGCCAGTCTGGATGCACGACATAGTCGGCATCGATGATGCCGATGATCTCGGCGTCCGCCGCGGTCCGGTCCATGGCGATGCGCAACGCGCCGGCCTTGAAGCCCTGGACCTTCTCGGCATTGATGAACTTGAAGCGCTCGCCGAGCGCGCGGCAATGATCCTGGATCGGCTGCCAGAACGCCGGATCTGGCGTGTTGTTGATGATGCAGACGCATTCGAAATTGGGGTAGTCGAGCCGCGACACGGCATCGAGCGTCTGTTTCAGCATTTCCACCGGCTCAAAATAGGCGGGGATGTGGATCGAAACCTTGGGGAAGGTGACCTGCTCGCCGATCGTGGCGGGCGCAACGGCTGCGCTCTTCTGGATCAGCCGGTGGGGGCCGCGGCCGAAGGCAACATCGGCGATCTCCTCGATCCGCGCCATCGCGATCAGGATCAGCGGGACGAGAAGGATCAGGCCGAGCGTCATCGCGAATGCCGAGCCGAACACGAAATAGTGCCCGGCCCAATAGGCGAAGACGGTCGCAACCCAGGCGCCGACGCCGTTGGCAGCAGCCGAGAGCATCAAAGCCTGCATCACCGTCGGACGTTCCAGGCGCAGGATCGGCAGCGACACCAGGATGCCGACGAGGAGGGCGAGCAGCGCGAGCTTCCAGTAGTTCTCGTTGACGATCGGCCCAGTCCAGGCGAATTTCGGCTCGCGGGACGCATTCAGGATGCCCCAATAGGGGCCGACGCCGCCTTCGAAGAATTTCCAGGGCTGATCGATCGCCTCGACAATGTTGTAGTCCATGCCGATGGCTTCGGCGCGGGTGACGAAATTGCGCAGCACCGAGGCCTGCTCGAACGGACCGGGCTCGGCGTTCCGGAGATTGTAGCCCGCGCTTGGCCAGCCGAATTCGGCGATCACGATGCGCTTGCCCGGGAACTGGTCGCGCAGGAGCTGGAACATCGCGACCGCTTGGTCGACGGCCTGCTGTGCGGTGAAGTTCTCCCAGTAGGGCAGGACGTGGGCGGCGATGAAATCGACGGAATTGGCGAGCTGCGGATTGTCGCGCCAGATGTTCCAGATTTCGCCAGTGGTGACGGGGACATTGACCGATTTCTTGACGCGCTTGATCATCTCGATCAGGTCGTCGATCTTTTGCTCGCCGCGGTAGATCACCTCGTTGCCGACGACGACGCCGATCACGTTGCTGTTGCGCCGGGCGAGGTTGATCGCGGCGTCGATCTCGCGCTCGTTGCGCTCGGAGTTCTTGTCGATCCAGGCGCCGACCATGACCTTCAAGCCGAATTCGGCGGCGATCGGCGGAACCAGTTCAACGCCTCCCGTCGACGAGTACAGGCGGATCGCGCGCGTCATCGTCGACAGCTTCTTCAGGTCGGCGCGAATCTTCTCGGCCTGGGGGATATTGTCGACGTCAGGATGCGCGCTGCCATCGAACGGCGCATAGGAGACGCTCGGCAGCATGCCGCGGAAATCAGGAGCCTGCTGTTTCTCCTGGAGAAGGCCCCACAGCGCGGCATGCACAGCGGTAACAAGCAACAGAACGGCGGCGACAGCGCGCATCGCGGCTAAACCATACGGGGCCTGCTATGAAGGAGAAAGCGAACCCGTCCCCTAGGTTCGACCGACATGGCGGTAAACTGCAAGATAATCCTGCCACGCGATTCCACAACTGATATGACCGCATGGCGTTTTGAGGGCGCCACGCAGCTCAAATGACGGAAGTCGCGATCGTTCCAAAGTCGAAGGCGGTTATTTCGCAGCCGGCGACGGCGAGGCCGACGGCGCTGGAGAAGGTGAGGCGGCGGGCGCCGGCGCGGCGTTGCCAGCCGTGGCGGGCGACGCTTGCGGGGCGGGCGCTGCCGCCGCGGCGGCCGCGGCCGCCGGCGGCTGGGCGCCGGGGTTGATCCAGCAAGCATGGATGCGGCCGTCGAGGCTGCGCGGCACCTTGTCGTCGATGGTAGCGCCGAACCGGGTTAGGCATCGGAAGGTCGCCTGCACATGACCACCGGGGCAGCCGAAGCGGTCGTAAAGGTCGAGGTGACGGAAGGCGGTATCGAGGTCGTCAAGCCACATCAGCCGCACCACGCGCCGGCCGAGCCAGACGCATTCCGGGTTTCCGGCCGGGCCGTTGATCGCCTGCGTGGCTTCGACGAATTCGTCGGTCTTACGCTGGTTGTCCTTGGTGGCGTCGGACGGAGCGTTTCCCTGCTTCGACTGTTCCTGCGGATTCGGCGTGCCGCTTTGGGAGAAAGCGGCTCCGGTACCGATCAGAAGCGCGAGGCCGGCAGTGGCGAAATGGCGCAAGACCGCGATTTTGAACTGAAGCACCCGTCCACCCATACCTTCCCCGATCGATTTCCCGCCCAACAAATCATCCCAAACGGCCATGGCGTAATGCCGTCCAAATAGGTCTCCAGTGCGGCGGAGACGCTGGCGGAATCCCATGACCGGTATTTCAGATTTTGTCCAGCAAAGTCACAACTTTATCGCACCAGCGCAAAACTGTCGCAGGACAACCTTGGTATTGCCCGACTCGTGCTCTTGGCAGACGGTGCCTGACCGGTTAATCGACGGTCCCCGGAGGATGGAACTGATTTCTCTTCGTACGCCACTGGCGCTTCTCCTGATATCGCTGGGTATGATTGCGGCCGTGTGGTGGTGGCTCGCCACGCCGATTACGTTGTCGCGCGCGCCGATCGATCCCAATGCAAAGCTGCAATGCGTCTCCTATGCGCCGTTCCGCGACACCCAGACGCCGCTGATCCGCACCACGCACATTCCGGCCGAGCAGATCGAGCAGGATCTGACTGATCTCGCCAAGGTCACCGAGTGCGTGCGCACTTATTCGATCGAGAACGGGCTCGACCAGGTACCGGGTATCGCGGCGAAGGTCGGGCTGAAGGTCATCCAGGGCATCTGGCTCGGCAGCGACCGGATCAAGAACCAGACGCAGATTGCGGTCGCGGTCGGGCTCGCCAAACAATATCCGGGCGTGATCACGGCGCTGGTGGTCGGTAATGAAGTGCTGCTGCGCGGGGAAATGACGACCGCGGATCTCGCCGCCTATGTCCGCGCGGTCAAGGCGCAGGTCCAGGTGCCCGTGACCTATGCCGATGTCTGGGAATTCTGGCTGCGCAACCGCGAGGTCTATGACGCCGTCGATTTCGTCACCATTCACATCCTTCCTTACTGGGAAGACATGCCGGTGCGGGCGAAATTCGCCGCCGCCCATGTCGATGCCATCCGCAAGCGGATGGCTGTGGCGTTCCCGAACAAGGAGATCCTGATCGGCGAGACCGGCTGGCCGAGCATGGGCAGGATGCGCGAGGGCGCGCTGCCGTCGCGCACCAACCAGGCGCGGATCGTCTCGGAAATCCTCGATCTCGCCAAGCGCGAGGGTTTCCGCGTCAACTTGATCGAGGCCTATGACCAGCCCTGGAAGCGCCAGCTCGAGGGTACGGTCGGCGGCTATTGGGGCCTGTTCGACTCCGTCAACCGTGTGGTGAAGTACCCGCCTGGCGTCGCCATCAGCAATTACCCGCTTTGGAAATGGTACATGGGCGCTGGCCTTGGGCTGGGCTTCGTCACCTTCCTCGTGGCTTGGCTGGCGGTCCGGCGGCGGCCATGGGCGCCGCGGATCATGTCCTGGATCGCGGTCGGCATCTCCTCAACCAGCGCCGGGATCCTGCTCGGGGTTGCCATCGACAAGATGATCTATGAGAGCTACGGGACCGGCGGCTGGGTGCAATGGGGAACGCTGCTTGCGGCGGCCGTCTTTGCGCCGATCCTGTCGGCTCACGCGCTGATGGCGGGGAAGTCGCTGCCGACCTTCCTCGAACTGCTCGGGCCGCGGCAGTACCGGCACGGCACCTTGCTCACAGCGCTGCTCGGCCTGTCGCTGATCGTGACGACCGTGATCGGGGCGGAAACAGCGCTCGGGTTCACTTTCGACCCGCGCTACAAGGACTTTCCGTTCGCCTCGCTCACCATGGCTGTGGTGCCGTTTGCGCTGCTGATGCTGCTCAACCGGCCGCAGGAGGGCGTAAGGCCGATCGCGGAGGCCGTGTTCGCCGGCCTTCTGCTGGTTGCCGCCGGCTATACCTTCCTCAACGAGGGGACCGACAACTGGCAGTCGGTCTGGACCTGCGCGATGTATGTGTTGCTGGCGCTTACGCTGTGGCGGGCGCGGGTCGCGCAAAGCCCAAAATGAGCAGGCCGATCGCGATCCCCGACAGCGCGACATTGTAGAGCACGATCCCGAACCCCGCCGCGATCAGCCCGCCGGTCATCAGGACGATCGACGGCCGCAGCACGTGCAGGGTCGCGATGACGAGCGCGACGATGCCGAACACGGAATTCCGGAACAGGCTCGTCGCCAGCACCCGCATCTTGCAGTTCATGGTCTGCAGGCCCGCATCGCAGGCGAGCGCGACGGTTGAGAATTCGATCACGAGATAGCGCAGGTAAAGCGCGTAGCCGACGGCGAGGAAACCGACGATCAGCAGGAATTGCACCTGATAGGGCGTAAGGCGGAACGGGCTCTTTGTCATCGCGCGAATATGGTCGGGAAAGAGGATCAGGACAAGCCGCTTCAGGCGGCGTGAAAGCGGGTGAAAATGTCGCCGCAATGTCTTGCGGTCACGCCATTATTGCTCCTTGCGACCGAACATCGAGGTGATCGCCGAGACCGCGGAAGGTGGCTCCGGCTTCTTCGGCGGCTCCTCGACCGCCACCGGAGCTGCCGCCGCTCGTTTCGGTGCTGCGTGCCGGCGTGGTGCGGGTTTGTTGGGAGTTGTCGTGGCCGGCGGCGGCTCGTCCTTGAGCGTCAGGCGCTGACCGTCGAAAACAGCGGTTTCGCAAGCGCGGCCGTTCTCGGCGAGCACCGCGCAAATCTTCGCCGCGGCGCCGGCGTCGCGCAGCGGGCCGGCAACCAGGCGGAGCTGCATGCCGAGCCCGTTGGCGCCTTCCTTGATGACGATGATCGGGCGCAAATTGAACAACGGCGCGTTCGAGCGCGATTTCAACAGGCCCCGCCACAGCGCGCGCAGCCCCGGCACCGAATTGGCGGTGCCGAGATCGACGCCGAATTCGGTATGCTGCACCTCGGCTTTCGGCGCGCTGGCGTCCTCTTTCGCTTTCTCCGCGTCACCAGCGGCAGGCGCCGCGGCGACCACCTCGGGCATGGGGCTGGCGGTGACCGTGGCAGCGGGCTTGGCCGGCTCGACTGGCTTGCTCGCGGCAGGATCGGGCGGTCCGATCATCGACTTTGCGGCGACGAGCGGCATCGCGGGCAATGACGCTGCCGGGGCACCGGCCGGGTCCGAATTGCTGGCTGGCACGGCGGCGGCGGGCGCTGTGTTGACAGCAACGACCGGCGGTTTCTCCACGGGCGGCTTCTCGCTCGCAGCGGCCGGCGGTTTGTCCGAAGCCAGTACCGGGGGCTTTTCGGCGGCTGGTTTCTCGGGCGCGGTTGGAGCGGGTGTCGTTGCCGCGACTGGGGCCACGACCGGGGCGGGGGCCGAGGCAGAATGCGCTGCCGGCTCTTGCACCCACGCAGGATATGGTGAGGGGGCGGGCTGTGGCGCGGCCGCCGTGCTCTGCTTTGTGATCGCGCCGGTAACCGAATCCAGTCCTTGCTCAAGCACGGTGACGCGGGCGTAGAGCCGGTCGCGGTCGGAGTTGAGCGTCTCGATCGCGGACGCAAGCCGCCGCGCTTCGTTCTGGCTCTCCTTCGTGAGTATCTGGATCTGCTGCGCCTGCCGCGCCACCTCGGCGCCGGCAACCTGGTCGCGCCGCCACCCGAGCGAGGACTGGTTGGCGAGGACCGCGAGCGTGACCGCGCCGACCGCGGCAAAACCCCAGGAGCCGAGGCGCCACAGCGTGCGGCGGTCGAATTCGTCTTCCTCGGCAAGCAGGCCTGTGAACAAACCGCCGGTGCTTTCCGCGCCGAGATCGCCTGCCAGATTGTCACGATCTTTGGCCAAAACCCCTTTGGCCCTCCTCAAGGCCCGCCGAATCACGCCGCAAAGATTAACAGGAAATGCGCGGGGAACCTGAATCCGGGCTGTCACGGGAGGCGGATAGGTTTCTTCTGCCGGGGAAACCAATTAAGACGGCTTGGCGCGATCGGCGCACGGTATTTGAGGGCTCTTGATGATTGCTCGATCCAGCCTGACGGTGGTGCTCGCGGCCGGCGAGGGCACGCGGATGCGATCCTCGCTGCCGAAGGTCCTGCATCCCGTCGCCGGCCAGTCGCTGCTGTCCCATGTGTTGCGTGCCGCGCCGAATGGCGAAGGCGCTTCGCTGGCGGTGGTGGTCGGGCCGGACCATGAAGCGGTCGCGGATGAAACGCGGCGGATCCGTTCCGATGCCAGCACCTTCGTGCAGCGCGAGCGGCTCGGCACCGCCCATGCGGTGCTGGCGGCGCGCGAGGCGATCGCTGATGGAGCCGACGATCTCCTGATCGCCTTTGGCGACACGCCGCTGATCTCGGCGGAAACCTTCGAGCGACTGCGTGCGCCGCTGAAGAATGGCGCCGCGCTCGCGGTCCTCGGCTTTCGCGCCGCCGATCCCACCGGCTACGGACGGCTGGTGGTCGAGAACGGCAAGCTCGTTGCGATCCGCGAACAGGCCGACGCCAGCGCCGAGGAGCGCAAGATCACGCTGTGCAATGCCGGCGTGATGGCGTTCGACGGGCGCAGGGCGCCCGGCATCCTCGATGAGATCGGCAATGCCAACGCCAAGGGCGAATATTACCTGACCGATGCCGTCGCCATCGTGCGCAGGCAAGGATTGGAGGCCGTCGTGATCGAGACCAGCGAAGACGAAGTGCGCGGCATCAACACCAAGGCGCAGCTTGCGGAAGCCGAAGCGGTGCTGCAGGCGCGATTGCGCAAGGCGGCGATGGAAGCCGGCGTGACGCTGATCGCGCCGGAGACCGTCTATCTCGCCGCCGACACCAAATTCGGCCGTGACGTCACCATCGAGCCCTTCGTGGTGATCGGCCCCGGCGTGACCATCGGCGACGGCGCGGTGATCCACTCCTTCTCGCATATCGTCGAGGCCACCATCGGCAAGAAGGTCTCGATTGGTCCCTATGCGCGGCTACGGCCGGGCACCTCGCTCGGCGACGGCTCGCGGATCGGCAATTTCGTGGAGACCAAGGCTGCGATCCTGGAGGAGGGCGTCAAGGTCAACCATCTCTCCTACGTCGGCGACGCCCATGTCGGCGCCAATTCCAACCTCGGTGCCGGCACCATCACCTGCAACTATGACGGCTTCCTCAAGCACAAGACCCTGATCGGCAAGGGCGCCTTCATCGGCACCAATTCCTCGCTGGTCGCACCCGTGAAGATCGGCGCCGGCGCCTATATCGGCTCGGGCTCCGTCATCACCAGGGACGTGCCCGACGATGCGATGGCCGTCGAACGCAGCCCGCAATCCGTCCGCGAAGGCGGCGCTGCGCGCTATCGCGAGATCAAGATGAAAGCGAAGGCCGCGAAGGGAAGCTGACGCCGTAGTCAGTAGGATGGGTAGAGCGCAGCGAAACCCATCGCGATGGAGCAAGCCGCGCGAGTGACGGGTTTCGCTGCGCTCCACCCATCCTTACGATGTCGTCCCGTCCTTCGTCAGGACGACGCTGTCATTCCGGGGCGCGCGTAGCGCGAGCCCGGAATCCATTTCTCCGCTTGCGCCTGTGGCCTGATGGATTCCGGGCTCGTCCTTCGGACGCCCCGGAATGACGGCGGCGAACGGGAGGGGCAGGTTGGATATGTCCTTAACTCACCCGTTAATCTTCCCTTTAACACTGTCTCAATCCGCAATAATTATTGAGTTTGTTGGTGCCCGCGTTTCCCGTTAAGGGAGCGTGTCGTCGGTTTGGCAAATTTTCGGCGATTTGGGGATTTTGATCCGCATGTGCGGCATTATCGGCATTCTCGGACGGACACCGGTTGCGGAGCAACTGGTCGATTCGCTCAAGCGACTCGAATACCGCGGCTACGATTCCGCTGGCGTCGCCACGTTGGAGGGCGACCATCTGGTGCGGCGGCGCGCGGAAGGAAAATTGAAGAACCTGGAAGCGCGGTTGCGCGCCGAGCCGCTCGATGGCCACACCGGCATCGGGCATACGCGCTGGGCGACGCATGGCCGGCCGACCGAGGGCAATGCGCATCCGCATGCGACGGACAATGTCGCTGTTGTCCACAACGGCATCATCGAGAATTTTCGCGAGTTGCGCCAGGAGCTCGAGAAGCAGGGCGCGAAATTCTCCAGCGAAACCGACACCGAGGTCGTCGCCCATCTCGTCAACTCCTACCTCCTGAAGGGCAGTTCGCCGCAGGAGGCGGTGAAGGCGTCGCTGCCGCAGCTCCGCGGCGCGTTCGCGCTGGCGTTCCTGTTCAACGGCCACAATGATCTCCTGATCGGCGCCCGCAAGGGCTCGCCGCTCGCGGTCGGGCATGGCGACGGCGAGATGTATCTGGGATCGGACGCGATCGCGCTGGCGCCGTTTACCGATACCATCAGCTATCTCGAGGACGGCGACTGGGTGGTGCTGTCACGTGAAGTCGGCGTGATCTATGACGAGCACGGCGCGGTCGCCAACCGCGAGGTGCTGAAGTCAGGCGCATCGGCATTCCTGGTCGACAAGGCGAACTACCGCCACTTCATGGCCAAGGAGATCCACGAGCAGCCGGAAGTGGTCGGCCACACGCTGGCCCGCTATATCGACATGGCGACCGAGCGGGTCACGTTGCCGGTCAAGCTGCCGTTCGATTTCAAAGATATCCAGCGCGTCTCGATCACCGCCTGCGGCACCGCGAATTATGCTGGCTATGTCGGGAAATATTGGCTGGAGCGGTTCTCGCGTCTGCCGGTCGAGATCGATATCGCGTCCGAATTCCGCTACCGCGAGGCGCCTTTGCGGAAAGGCGATCTTGCGATCTTCATCTCGCAATCCGGCGAGACTGCCGACACGCTGGCCGCGTTGCGTTACGCGAAAGAGCAGGGCGCGCATACGGTTTCGGTGGTGAACGTGCCGACCTCGACGATCGCGCGCGAGAGCGAGACCGTGTTGCAGACGCTGGCCGGCCCCGAGATCGGCGTCGCCTCAACCAAGGCCTTCACCTGCCAGCTCATGGTGCTGGCATCGCTCGCGGTCGCCGCCGGCAAGGCGCGCGGCGAACTGTCTGACGCGGACGAGGCCAGGCTCGTGCACGGCCTCGTCGAGGTTCCCCGATTGATCGCGGCGGCGCTCACCACGGAGCCGCAGATCGAGAAGCTCGCGCGCGAGATCTCCAAGTCGCGCGATGTGCTCTATCTCGGACGCGGCACCAGCTATCCGCTCGCGCTCGAGGGCGCACTGAAGCTGAAGGAAATTTCCTACATCCACGCCGAGGGCTATGCTGCCGGCGAGCTCAAGCACGGGCCGATCGCGCTGATCGACGAGAACATGCCGGTCGTGGTGATCGCGCCTTTCGACAAGGTGTTCGAGAAGACCGTCTCCAACATGCAGGAAGTGGCCGCCCGCGGCGGCAATATCATCCTGATGACCGATGCCAAGGGGGCCGCGGAGGCGACCGTCGATTCCCTGGTCACGATCGTGCTACCGGACATGGCGGCCGCCTTTACGCCGATAGTCTATGCCGTTCCGGTGCAACTCCTCGCCTATCATACCGCTGTCGTCATGGGCACGGACGTCGACCAGCCCCGCAATCTCGCGAAGTCAGTCACGGTCGAATAGCCGCAACCGCCCGGATTACGTTGGCCCTTCAAAAACCTGCTAGGATGGCTTAGCTGGGAGATTCTGGCTGCGCCTTGCGACCTGGAACCATAATGAACCCCGAGAATCCGTCTCCGATCCCGCCCCCGGAACACCCCTCGCCAGACGGCCCGCGCGGCCTGATGGCCCGCTTTCGAAACTATTTCCTGACCGGGCTGATCGTCACGGGACCGGTGGCGATCACCCTCTATCTCACCTGGTGGTTCGTGACCTGGGTCGACGGCCTGGTGCGACCCTTTGTGCCCTCGGCCTATCGTCCTGAAACCTATCTGCCGTTCGGCGTGCCCGGTTCCGGACTGGTCGTCGCGGTGATCGCGCTGACGCTGCTCGGCTTCCTCACCGCGAACCTGATCGGGCGGACGCTGGTCGATCTCGGCGAGCGGCTGCTCGGGCGGATTCCGGCGGTGCGCGCGATCTATCGCGGCCTCAAGCAGGTGTTCGAGACGCTGTTCTCGGGCAACGGATCCAGCTTCCGCCGCGTCGGCCTGGTCGAATTTCCCTCGCCGGGCATGTGGTCGATCGTCCTGATCTCGCAGTCGCCGAGCGCGAACATCGCCGCGAGCCTGCCGGGCGAGGAGGAGCACATTTCGGTGTTCCTGCCATGCTCGCCGAACCCGACCACCGGCTTCTTCTTCTACGTGCCGAAAAGTAAGATCATCGAGGTCGAGCTGAGCGCCGAGGACGCCGCGACGTTGATCATGTCCGCCGGCGTCGTGCAGCCGGGCAACGGCGATGCAAAGCGCATGGCCGCGCTCGCCGGTGTGGCCAACGCCGCCCGCATCGCCAACTCCGCCTCCGCGCTGCAGCCGAAGCCCGCGCCTGCGAAGGTAGAATAATCTCGCAGCGGTTGCTGTCATTTGATCGTCACGCTGCAGCGGATTCGCCGTGTTAGCCTGTGACAGGAACTGCTTGCTGCGCACGGGAGCGCGTGCCATTCCGGTGTCAACCGGATACCGCCTGTTCGGCGGCCCGGATTGCACCGACAATTTATTCTTGAAAGCCCGGGTTTTCTTGCCGGGCGTCGGGTGCGATCTCGATGCAGGATTGTGGATGGCGTTTTGCCTGTCGCTCATTGCGGACGAAGCTGGTTGTTCTCGCCGGGGTGATGTTGCTGCTCGCCTCGATGGCGATCCGGACCGCAAGCGCTGATGATATGAAGCGAAGGACCGGCGACGCCTTCTTCAAGGGCCACCGTCTCGTGACCTTCATCAACGACATGACGCGTCAGGCGACCATCGAGCTCGACGACCGCGAGATCCTTGCGAAGGAGGACGTTGCCGAGATCGGCAAGATCAACACCTACGACCTCGATGGTTCGGTGCTTTACATGCTCCACCTCAAGACGAGATCGGGATGCGGCTCCAATGTCATCGTCCACGCGATGTTGACCGGCGATTCCGGCAAGAACCAGATCCTGTCCGACTTCGCCGCATGCAACGACCTGGTCGAGATTCAGTTGACGACGCGCAAGGGATGGGCGCTCTGGGCTGCCGTTGCCTATCGCAACGACCGGCCGACCGCACGGATTGCATACGTTATCGCGAACAAGCTCGAAAGCCAGGAGATCAAGGCGCCGTCCTGCCTGTTCACGCGCGTCGATCAGTTGAACTGCCTGCAGTCGCTGGTGGCGGAGGCGTTCGGTTCGGGCGAGCTCGGACTGCCGACCGGTTCCGGCTCGGCCGCCGATCACAAGGTCGAAACCTTCCACAACAAGCAGACCGGCAAGGCGACGCTGAAGCTCGACAATCGCGTCTTCCGCACCTTCGACAATGCCAAGGATTTCTTTCTCGCCTCGGTCGAAGGCGGCAATGAGCTCGGACTGTTCGTGCTCTTCCTCAGGCCTGCGACGGGATGCGCGACACGGCCGCTGCTGTTCTTTGCGGACCGCAAGGGTGAGCCGAGCATCACCATGGACTACGCGCCCTGCGCCGATCGCATGGCCAGCCTGACGAGCACCAAGGGCGCGCAGGTCCAGTGGATGGGGCTTGCGTTCAAGGCTGGTGAGCCGCGCGGCTATATCGCCTCGGTGCTCGACCGCAAGCTTACGACGCGCACCACTATGCTTCCGGCCTGTATGCTGGAGGCGGACAAGATGAATGACAATCGTTGCGTGAGCGAGGCGCTCGGCAAGTCTGGTCCCCAATCATCCGAACCGCCACAGCTGCGGGTGATCCCGATGCCGCTGCCGGGCGCCGCCCGCAAGCCACCGCCGCGCACGCAAGGAATCTAACGCCGTGTTTTGAAGGTGAGGCGAACTCGCGTTTGCCGCCGGATCGTTCTACAAATACCGTCTCTCGGAACTCTCGAGGACCTCTCATGTCCAATACGATCGCGATCCTTGCGCCGGGTGCCATGGGCAGCGCAGTGGCGCAGCGCTTGGCCGAACATGGCGCCCGCGTCCTGACCTCGCTACACGGCCGGAGCGAAGCGAGTGCCAAGCGCGCAGCGGCCAGCGGCATGGTGGCGGCCGCCGACGCCGATATCGCCGCAGCCGATATCATCCTCTCCATCGTTCCGCCGGGGGAAGCGATTGCGCTGGCCGAGCAGTTGGCCGCCAGTATCGTGAAATTCCGAACGAGACCTGTCGTCGTCGATTGCAATGCCGTCAATGTCGAGACGGTGCAGAAGGTTGGCGAAATCATCGCTGCTTCCGGCGCGCGCTTCGTCGATGGCGCGGTCATCGGCTTGCCGCCGAAACCAGGCTCAGCCGGACCAGCATTCTATGTCTCGGGCGAGCATGCGCAGGACCTCGCCGTGCTCAAGCAGTTCGGCCTCGACTTGCGCATCGTCGAAGGGCCGGTCGGCGCGGCTTCCGCGCTCAAGATGTCCTATGCCGGCATCAACAAGGGGCTGACGGCGGTCGGCGCCGCCATGGTGCTGGCGGCCACGCGCGCGGGCGCCGCCACTGCCTTGCGCGACGAACTGGCGCTGAGCCAGCCGCAAATCCTGGCGCGGCTTGGCGTCGCGCTGCCGGACATGGTGCCAAAGGCGTATCGCTGGGTCGCCGAGATGCGCGAGATCGCGGCTTTCCTCGGCCCGGATCATCCAGCCAATCTCGTCTATGAGGGATTCGCCAGGCTGTTCGAGCATATCGCGGCCGATGCCAACGGCGAGGGTACGGACGTTGCGAAGCTCCGAGCGTTTGCCGAGAGCTGCAACGTGAAGAAGGCGTAAGGCGCCACCACCGTCATTGCGAGGAGCGAAGCGACGAAGCAATCCATTGCCTCCGCACGTGCGGTGACGGTGGATTGCTTCGCTGCGCTCGCAATGAGGGAGACTAAGTTCTGCGGTTCGGCTCGCCACAACGCCGTCATTGCGAGGAGCGATACCGACGAAGCAATCCATTCTCTCCGAGTTTGCGGTGGCAATGGATTGCTTCGCTGCGCTCGCAATGACGAATTAGCCCGCGCCGATCAGCGGGATCGCTTCGTCGCGTTCGAATAGATAGAGCAGGCAGCGCAAGGCTTCGCCGCGCTCGCCTTTCAGCTTTGGATTATCCTTCATGATGCGCAGTGCTTCGTCGCGGGCCTGTGCGATGAGCTGGCCGTGCACCTCGGGCCGCGCGATGCGGTAGCCGGGCAGGCCGCTCTGGCGGATGCCGAGCACGTCGCCTTCGCCGCGCAGCTTCAGGTCTTCCTCGGCGATGCGGAAGCCGTCGGTGGTTTCGCGGATCACTTTCAGCCGCGCTTTTGCGATCTCCCCGAGCGGCTCCTGGTAGAGCAGCAGGCAGGTTGACGCTTCCGAGCCGCGCCCGATCCGGCCGCGCAGTTGATGCAATTGCGCAAGCCCAAAACGTTCGGCGTTCTCGATCACCATGATGGTCGCCGCCGGCACGTCGACGCCGACCTCGACCACGGTGGTGGCGACCAGGAGCGTGATCTCATGCGCGGCGAACTGCGCCATCACGGCGTCCTTTTCCGCGCCTTTCATTTGGCCATGGACGAGGCCGACACCGTCGCCGAAACGCTTCTGCAGGCTCTCGAACCGCTTGGTCGCGTTGGTCAGGTGTTCGGTGCCTTCGGCCTCGGATTCATCTACCAGCGGGCAGATCCAGTAGACCAGCTTGCCTGCCTTCAGCGCGCGGCCGACGGCGTCGATCACGTCGCTGATGCGGCTTGCCGGCACCGCGCGGGTATCGATTGGCTGGCGACCGGCCGGTTTCTCGCGCAATTCGGAGATGTCCATGTCGCCGAAATAAGTGAGCACCAGCGTGCGCGGGATCGGCGTGGCGCTCAGCACCAGCACGTCGACGGCTTCGCCTTTCGATGTCAGCGCCAGCCGCTCGCGCACGCCGAAGCGATGCTGCTCATCGACGATCGCAAGCGCCAGCGACTTGAAGATCACGTCGTCCTGGATCAGCGCATGCGTGCCGACCAAAAGATCGATCTCGCCGGCCTCGAGCCGGGCCAGCAGTTCGCGTCGCTCCTTGCCCTTCTCGCGGCCGGTGAGGATCGCGACACGAAGGCCGGCGCGTTCGGCGAGCGGGGCGATGGTCTTGATGTGCTGGCGCGCCAGGATTTCGGTCGGCGCCATCAGCGCGGCCTGCTTGCCGACTTCGGCGACGGCCGCGGCCGCAAGCAGCGCCACCACCGTCTTGCCGGAGCCGACGTCGCCCTGCAGCAGGCGCAGCATGCGCACCGGCTGGCGCAGATCTTCCGCGATCGCCGCCATTGCGGAGCGCTGCGAAGCAGTCAGTGCATAAGGCAGCGCGTCGATGATCTTGTTGCGCAGATGGCCATCGCCGGCGTTGCGGTCGCCGGCAGGGCGGCGGAGCTGGGCGCGGATCAGCGCCAGCGCCAATTGGCCGGCGAGCAACTCGTCGAAGGCAAGGCGCGACCAGAACGGGCCGTCAGGCAGGATATCGGTGAGCTCGACCGGCACATGGACACGCTGCAGCGCTTCCGCGATCGGCGGAAAGCTGCAGCGGCGCAGCACCTCGGGGCTGATCCACTCGGGCAATGCGGGCAGTTTCTGCAACGCCTGCGCGATGGCGCGGCGGAGCGAGCCGAGCGCGAGCCCCTCGGTCAGCGGATAGACCGGATCGATGCCGGAGAGTTTTGCAAAGCCTTCTTCGTCAACCACGCGGTCGGGATGCACGATCTGGGGGATGCCGTCGTACATCTGCAAGGTGCCGGAGACATAGCGCTTGGCGCCGACGGGAAGCAGCTTTTCGACATAGCCCGGCTGGGCGCGGAAGAAGGTGAGCACCACATCGCCGGTGTCGTCGCTGGCATAGACGAGATAGGGAGCGCGCGAGTTGCGCGGCGGGGCCGGGCGATGGCGGTCGATCGTGACCTCGAGCGTCACTACCGTGCCCGGAACCGCGTCGCGGATCTTCGGCCGCGCGCGGCGGTCGATCACGCTTGCGGGCAGATGCAGCAACAGATCCACCAGCCGCGGCGTCTCGCTGCGGTCGAGCAGATAGCGGAGCAGCTTGTCCTGCTTCGGCCCGACGCCCGACAGGCTCGTGACCGGCGCGAACAGGGGATTGAGCAGAGCAGGGCGCATGGCATCATCCGTCATCAGCCAGCCGCGCGCCGTCAAGCCCGGCGATGACGCAACAGTTGATAAATCGGGGAACAAGAAGGGCTGACATTGGTCTCCTCAGCCGCTATATCAGCCCCGCCCGGCACGTCCGGGCTTTTGGCGTTTGGATGGATTTTGGCGACATGACGGGAACGACACGGTCGAGCGACGGTCTCGACAACCGCCGCAAGCGGCTATTGTTTCGCTGCTGGCATCGTGGCACCCGCGAGATGGACCTCGTCCTCGGCCGCTTCGCGGACGCCGAAATCGGCAATCTCTCGGACACTGAGCTGTCCGAACTGGAGCACCTGCTCGAGGTGCCCGATCCCGATCTCTATGCTGCGCTGATCGGCGACAGGCCGCTTGAAGGGGCAGGCGCGCTGTTTGCCCGCATCAAGGCGTTTCGCGCGGTGGAACAGGACGTATGAAGCCACAAGCCAAATCACCCGCCGCACTGCTGGCCCCCGGGCGCGCGGTGACCTTTGCCAATGTCGCCGAGGGTGCCGAGGGGCTGGTTATCGCCGATCTGGCGCGCGCGATCGCGGCGAAGCCGAAGCGTCCGGCCGTCAGCCTTGCCGTGGTGTGCCGCGACGGGCCGCGGATGCAGCAGCTCGCCCGCGCGCTGGAATTCTTCGCGCCCGATCTTGGCGTGATGCAGTTCCCGGCCTGGGACTGCCAGCCCTATGACCGCGTCTCGCCGCATGGTGGCGTCCTGGCGCAGCGCCTGACCACGCTGGCGCGATTGTCGCGGCTCGCCGGCAGCGACAATCCGCTGATCGTGCTGACCACCGTGAACGCCATCGTGCAGCGAGTGCCGGCGCGCGAGGTGGTGGCGGCGCAGGCGCTGTCGGTCGCGCCGGGCAATGTCGTACCGATGGACTCGATCGTCGCCTGGCTCGAACACAACGGCTATACGCGGTCCTCCACCGTGCGGGAGCCCGGCGAATATGCCGTGCGCGGCGGCATCCTCGATCTGTTTCCGGCCGGGCTCGACCAGCCGGTGCGGTTCGACTTCTTCGGCGATTCGCTGGAGTCGATCCGCAGCTTCGATGCCGAGACGCAGCGTACGCTCCTGGACATGCGCGGGCTCGATCTCGTTCCGGTCTCGGAATTCCAGCTCACCACGGAGACCATCCGCCGCTTCCGCATGGGCTATGTCGCCGCTTTCGGCGCACCGGAGCGCGACGATGCGCTTTATGAAGCCGTCACCGAGGGGCGTCGCCATCCCGGCATGGAGCACTGGCTGCCGCTGTTCCAGGAGCGGATGGACACGCTGCTCGACTATCTCGACGGCGCGCCTGTTGCGATCGAGCCGCAGGGCGAGGACGCCGCGCGCGAGCGTTTCAAGCAGATTGTCGATTACTATGACGCGCGGCGTGAGGCGATGGAGCATCCCGGTGGCGGCGCGATCTACAAGCCCTTGCCGCCGGACCAGCTCTATCTGACCGAGGCGGAATGGACGCAGCGCCTGAACGACGGCGCGCTGGCGCGGCTGACGCCGTTCGCTGTCCCTGAGGGCAGCACGGAGGTGTTCGACGCCGGCGCGCGGCAGGGCCGCAACTTCGCGCCGGAGCGCACTGATGCGTCCGTCAACGTGTTCCAGGCCGTCGCCGCCCATGTGCAGGCCCTGCAGGCGCAGCGCAAGAAGGTGGTGATCGCGCTGTGGAGCGAGGGCTCGCGCGACCGCATGGGCTCGATGCTGCAGGACCACAAGCTCCACAATGTCACCAACGTCAACACCTGGCGCATGGTGCAGGCGACGCCGCGCAACGAGGCGATGCTCGCCGTGCTCGGCATGGAAAGCGGCTTCGAGACTGACGACGTCGCCGTCATCAGCGAGCAGGATATCCTGGGCGACCGCCTGGTGCGGCCGCGCAAGGCGCATCGCAAGCTCGACAACTTCATCTCAGAGGTCACGAGTCTCGCGGCCGGCGATCTCGTCGTCCATGTCGAGCACGGCATCGGCCGCTTCGTCGGCCTGCAGACGCTGGAGGTCGGGGGCGCACCGCATGACTGTCTCGAATTGCATTATGCGGCGGAGACAAAACTGTTCCTGCCGGTTGAGAACATCGAGCTGCTGTCGCGCTACGGCTCCGACGGCGCCAATGTCGAATTGGATCGCCTCGGCGGCACCGGCTGGCAGGCGCGGAAGGCCAAGCTCAAGAACCGTATCCGCGAGATTGCGGGGGAGCTGATCAAGATCGCAGCCGAGCGCATGCTGCACGAAGCGCCGAAGATGCCGGTGCAGCCGCATGTCTATGACGAGTTCTGCGCGCGCTTCCCCTATGACGAGACCGAGGACCAGCTTGGCGCGATCAACTCGACGCTGAAGGACCTCGAGAGCGGCCGTCCGATGGACCGGCTGATCTGTGGCGACGTCGGCTTCGGCAAGACCGAAGTGGCGCTGCGCGCAGCGTTTGCGGTTGCGCTCGACGGCAAGCAGGTTGCGGTCGTGGTGCCGACCACGCTCTTGGCGCGCCAGCACAGCAAGACCTTTGCGGAGCGCTTCCGCGGCTTCCCGGTCAATGTCGCGCAGGCCTCGCGGCTGATCCCGACGAAGGAGCTGACGCAGGTCAAGAAGGGGCTCACCGATGGCAGCGTCGATATCATCGTCGGCACGCATGCGCTGCTCGGCAAGTCGATCAAGTTCAAGGATCTTGGCCTCCTGATTGTCGACGAGGAGCAGCATTTTGGCGTCGGCCACAAGGAGCGGCTGAAGCAGTTGCGGGCGCAGGTCCACGTGCTGACGCTGTCCGCGACGCCGATCCCGCGCACGCTTCAGCTTGCGCTGACCGGCGTGCGCGAGCTCTCGATCATTGCCTCGCCCCCGGTCGACCGGCTCGCGGTGCGCACCTTCGTCGCGCCGCATGATCCCTTGATGATCCGCGAGGCGCTCTTGCGCGAGCGCTATCGCGGCGGGCAGGCGTTCTATGTGGTGCCGCGCATCGAGGATCTCGCTGGTGTAAAGGACTTCCTCGACAAGAACGTGCCGGAAATGAAGGTCGCGGTGGCGCACGGCCAGATGCCGCCGACCGTGATCGAGGACATCATGTCCGCGTTCTACGACGGCAAGTACGACATCCTGCTATCGACCACGATCGTGGAATCCGGGCTCGATATCCCCAACGCCAACACGCTGATCGTGCACCGTGCCGACATGTTCGGTCTCGCCCAGCTCTACCAGCTCCGCGGCCGGGTCGGGCGCTCGAAGCTGCGCGCCTACGCGCTGTTCACGCTGCCGGCGCAGCAGAAGATCACGCCGCAGGCCGAGCGGCGGCTGAAGGTGCTGCAGTCGCTGGAAACGCTGGGCGCGGGCTTCCAACTCGCTTCACATGACCTCGACATCCGCGGCGCCGGCAATCTTCTGGGCGAGGAGCAGTCCGGCCACATCAAGGAAGTCGGCTTCGAGCTCTATCAATCGATGCTGGAGGAGGCGATCGTCAATCTCAAGGCCGGCGTCGCCGAGCCTGCCGCCGACCGCTGGTCGCCGCAGATCACGATCGGCATGCCCGTGCTTATTCCGGAGGATTACGTCAACGATCTTTCGGTGCGGCTGTCGCTGTACCGGCGGCTCGCCGATCTCGACAGCGAGGAGGAGATCGACAATTTCGCAGCCGAGATGCGCGACCGCTTCGGCGTGCTGCCGGACGAGGTGCGCTATTTGTTCAAGGTCGCCACTATCAAGGCCTATTGCCGCACAGCCAATGTCGAGAAGGTCGATGCCGGTCCGAAGGGCGCGGTGATCGCGTTCCGCGATAATGCCTTTGCCCAGCCCGACCGCCTGGTCGCCTTCATCCGCCAGCATGGCCAGGCCGCGAAGGTGCGGCCCGACATGAAGGTCGTGTTCTTCCAGGAATGGAAGACTCCGGAAGAACGGCTTGCAGGGACAACGGAAATCCTGCGGCAACTTGCCAATCTCGCAGAGAACAAGAAGGCGGCATAAGCTTGCCTTCCTGTTCGCGGGACGCTGGTCGCACAGGCGCTGCCGATCCCGATGTTTTGAGGCAATGGCGCGCTGTTAATATTACTGCTTAACTACCAGTTAAGGATGTGTTTGCCGGCACGAAAGCGCATAGCCTAGCGTGCGCCGAGTGCGGCTCCGTAACCGGCAAGTTGGTGCGTACCATGAGCAATCGAGTCTGTGGCGCGTTGATCGCGTCTGTTGGCGCAGCAGCGCTTCTGTTTGCTGCGAACGATGCATCCGCGAGGTCGGGAGGGGCGGCGCGCGGAGGGGTTGCTTCGGCACCCTCGGTTGCACGTGGGCACGTCGGCCCATCGTTCCGGCCGCACCGGAGAGGCTTTGTCGGCGGCTTCTGGCCGGGCACGGCCGGCTATTTCGATGCGCCAGCGGCCAGCGAAGGCATCGCCGGCATTCCGCAATCGCAATCTGTCTCGGGCGACTTCCGCAACACTTACACCTATGACGTCCCCTGGGACTGGGCCCATCGCTATCCGCCGATGGTCGCACCTTCCGATCGACCCTATGTGTCGAGCTGTCCCTCCGAGAGCGTGATCGTCCCCGGCCGTGGCGGCGGAGAGCAGACCGTCAACATCACGCGCTGCTACTGACGAAGAAGCTCACGGCTGCGCCTGGCCACCCCACGCGTCGAGATCGAGCTTCCAGAGCGGCGGCAGATCGGCGAAAGGCGGTGCGGTGTGCGCGATGACGATGGCCGCACGGCGGCTGTCCGAGTCGATCTTGCTGTTGATCGCCTTGACGTGTGCCTTGATCGCATCGACGCCGATATCGAGGATCCCGGCGATCTCATCGTTCGTCTTGCCCAGCGCAATCCACGATGCCACCTCGATCTGGCGCGGCGTGAGTGCGGGGAAGGCCAGCCGCAGCCGATCGGCCGGAGTGAGCTTGGCGAGAGTGCGCTCCTGCGCCTGCCGATAGCTTCGCAGAATGTGCGGACGGAACGCTTCCAGGCGGTCGCGCTCCAAATCGCTGAAGGGCGGGCGATCCAACACACGATGGCCGACGATCGTGACCACATAGTCGGCATGCTGCAGCACGATCGCCATCATGCGACGGGCGCCTGACGGCAGGAACGCTTCCCTGGCCATCGGGAGTTCGACGTACTCTTCATCGGTGAAAAAATCCGACTCGCGCAGCGCACGCTCGCCGTAGAAGGCGGGATCATATTGCCAGAACGGATGCGAGTGCCGGTGACGGGCAAAGGCCTGCATCGCGCGCGCACGCTTTTCAGGATCGTCTTCGACCGAAACCAACGCGCGAAAATCCTGACTCGCGTGATGGAACTCGGAGAAGCTCACAACTTCCGCGTCGATCAGTCTGCCGATGCTCGTGAACAGCAGGCGGGGTAGTGCGTGAAGATCGGGTTCCGACTCGTAAAGATGGATGATCTCGGCGTCGAGATTATTGTCCCTGTTGTCCATGGGATTCTGCGTTGCAGTTTCTGGTTGAGATTGAATCTATTTTGCGCGCAGTTTGCAGCAATCGGGAACCCGATCTGTTGCAGCAAAGCCTCGCTCGTTTTCCTTATCGCTCACAGCGACGCCTGTATACCCCTTCGGGTAGTGGTCAGATCGTCATTCATCTAAGACTGTTCGCAACGCATCCGCGTGCGTCACAGATTGATGTGATCAGAAATCGTGCGGGTGGTTTCGCGACAACAGAGACGTGCGCGGAAAATTGGTAGTGGGTCGTGGGGGCTGCAATGACGTGGAAATGTTCGGACCGCCAGTCGCGGGGCCACGATTGTCATCGCCGGCACGTTCGGCGCGTCATGCGCGTCGGTTCCACCGCTTTTTGTGTGGTTGTCGGCTTCACCATGGCGGCGTGGGCTGACGGAGGTCAGGGCGGCGCCGGGTTCGGCTGGACCCCTGGGGGTGGCGGCGCTGGTTACACCGGGAATCCGGGCGATAGCGTACGTGCTGATTCGCGCGCTGGCGCCGGCGGCGGCGGCGCGGGGGGCGGTAACGGCGGTAGCGCGTTCAGCGGTCTCCCTGGTGGCACTGGAGGTACCGCGAGCGATCCGAACGGTCACGACGGACAGAGTGGCCTCTTCGGCGGCAGCGGCGGCGGTGGCGGCTACAATGGCAACGGTGCCGGTACGGCCATCCTGACCAACACCGGGACGATGATCGGCGGCCGAGGCGGCAAGGGCGGCGACGGCAATCCGGCGACGACGGGCGCGGGCGGCGGCGGCGGCGGGGCAGGCGGCTACGGTGCGGTGATCACCGGCAGCGGCGCCAGCAGCAATAGCGGGACCATCACCGCTGGCAGTGGCGGCGACGGCGGCAAGTCGGGAAGTTACGGTGGCCCCCCGTATCCTGACACCGGCGGTGGTGGCGGCAGCGGTGGCGTGGGCGTTCAATTCAGTGCCACAGGTGCCAGCTTCACCAACACCGGGACAATCGCTGGGGGCACCGGCGGGACGGCCGGCGCAGCCGTCGGCGCTGGAGGTGGTGGCGTCGGAGGCGCTGGCGGTGCCGGCCTCGTCGGTGCCGCGCTTTCGGTCATCAACAATGGCAACATCACCGGCGGTACCGGCGGCAGCGGCGCCGTGGGACTGGGTGGTGTCCTTGCCCCCGCTGGGAGCGGTGGCGCGGGCGTGTCCCTGAGCGGCGGCTCGTCGCTCCACAACCGCGCCATCATTCGCGGCGGTCTCGGAGGCGGCGGCGGTGGGGCGGGCGGCAGTGGTGGCGGAGCCGGTGCCATTCTGTCGGGTTCATCGCTCACCAACACAGGATCGATCATCGGGGGAGATGGCGCCAGCGGTGGCACCCTCGGCGGCGGTGCCGGCATCGTCGGCACGAATGCCACTGTCATCAACAACGGCACGATTTCAGGCGGTTTGTCCAACGACGGTGTGACACGCGCCAATGCTCTCACGTTTCTTGGTGGGGCAAACACACTCATCTTCGGCAACTCGAACCCGGGCCTGACCGGCAATATTGCAATCCAGGCCGGTACGCTGACGTTTGACCAATCCCCGGACATCACGCTCAACAATGTCATCACCGGAGCCGGTGCCCTCATCAAGGCCGCTCCCAATACCCTGGTTCTCAACGGCCAGAGCACCTACACCGGCCCGACGACGGTCAACGCCGGCAAGCTCGTGATCGGCGACGACAGCCACGCCGGCGGGAGCCTCGCCAGCGCCGTCACGGTGAACGGCGGCGGCGCGCTCGGCGGCATTGGCACCATCGGCGGCCTCGCTGTTGCGAATGGCGGCGCCGTGGCGCCCGGCAATTCGATCGGCACCCTGAACGTCGCCGGCAATGTCAGCTTCGCGGCAGGCTCGATCTACCAGGTCGAGGTCAATGCGGCTGGCCAATCCGACAGGATTGTTGCTACCGGAACCGCAAGCCTTAATGGCGGCACCGTACTGGCGCTGGCGCAGAGCGGCACCTTTGCGCCGCAGACCGCCTACACCATCCTTACCGCCAACGGCGGTATCACCGGCACGTTTGCCGATGTCAGCAGCAGCCTCATCTTCCTGGCGCCGACGTTGAGCTACGATGCCAACGACGTATTCCTGACTTTCACTCGTAGCCGCACAACATTCTCCGACGTTGCGGAGACCCCGAACCAGCGCGCGGCGGCCAGCGCCTTGCAGGAGAGTTCACTGACCAGCCCGCTGGTGATTGCCGTGCTCAACCAGAGTGCGGCCGGCGCGCGGCAGGCGTTCGATGCGCTGTCGGGCGAGGTGCATGCCAGCGCGCAGACCGCGATGCTCGACGACTCCCGCTATCTGCGCGAGGCCGTACTCGGGCGGTTGCGGCAGGCTTCATTCACGGGCGACGCGGGTCCGATGGCCGCGCTCACCTCCGGCGGCCCGCAACTAGCCGCGATGGAGTCGATGTCGGTCAGTTCCGCGCTCGCCTATGCGCGGGCGCACAAGTCGGCGTTCCCGATGAAGGCGCCGCCCGCAGCGCCGGCGTGGCGTCCCGAGACGGCGTTCTGGGCGCAGGGCGTCGGCGCCTGGGGCCGGTTCGACGGCGACGGCAATGCCGCCGGTATGCGGCGCGATCTCGCCGGCTTCTTCAGCGGCGTCGATCATCGCATCAGTCCCAACTGGATCGTGGGTATCGCCGGCGGCTACACCAGTTCAACCGTCCGCGTCAGCGACCGGGCGAGTTCCGCTGATGTCGAGACCGCGCATCTCGCCGGTTATGTCGGTGCGACCTACGGCGCACTCAGCCTGCGCGGCGGTGCGGCGGCAAGCTTCAGCACGCTCGACACCAGCCGTTCGATCATGTTCCCGAATTTCTTCGACACTGCACGCGCCCGTTACGACGCGACCACCGCGCAGGTGTTCGGCGAGGCGGGTTATGGGCTGACATTCGGACAGGTCGCGCTCGAGCCCTTTGCTGGGCTTGCCTGGGTCCATCTCGACACCAACAGTTTCAATGAGACCGGCGGCAGCGGCATCGCCGCGCTGCTCGGCTCCGGCACCAAGGAAGACGTCGGCTACTCAACGCTCGGCGCGCGCATCGCCACCAGTTTCCTGCTGACCAACGGCATGTCGCTGACGCCACGCGCCTCGGTGGCGTGGCAGTACGCTCTCGGTGATGTCACCCCGACAGCGGCGCTCGCGTTCCAGAGCACGGGCGCGAACTTCATGGTGGCGGGCGTACCGCTCGCGCGCAACGCGGCGCTGGTCGAAGGCGGGCTCGATCTGCGGGTCACGCCGCAAGCCAGCGTCGGCATCGCCTATGTCGGCCAACTCTCCGACCGCGTGCAGGATCATTCGGTCAAGGGCAGCTTCACCTGGAGATTCTAGAGCAGGATCCGGAAAAGTAGAAACCGGCTTTCCCTCGCGACAACGCGAAGCGTTTGCGCGGAGATCATGATCTCATCTCTTTGTTTGAGCATGATCTTTTCGGAAAACCGGTTTCCACTTTTCCGGATCATGCTCTAGGAGCGCAGCAGCAGAGGCGCGACGCAAACCCCGCCACACGCGACGAGTGTCGCGCGCGGAACTTCGGCGCGGCGGCAGCCAAGGCAGCGCTCTCCACCGCGAAGGTTCCAGCCGCAACCATATGCATGAGCGCGATCACGATCAGCGGCGCATAGCGGTGGCGCTTCTGGCGCAATCCTATGTCCTCGGAGGTAAGGGTCCGTTTCGGAGACAACACGGAGATCATCCATGTCTCAGGCTGAACACTTCGATATCGTCATCCTCGGCAGCGGTCAGGGCGGAAAGCAGCTCGCATGGCATCTTGGCCGTTCCGGCAAGAAAGTCGCCGTGGTCGAGCGCCGCTGGGTCGGCGGTGCCTGCCCGGCAGTCGCCTGTCTCCCATCGAAGAATGAAATCTGGAGTGCGCGGGTCGCTCACCTCGTGCGGAACGCTGCGCATTTCGGGTCACTGACTGGTGCGGTCAAGACCGATATGGGCAAGGTGCGCGCTCGCAAACAGGGCATGGTCGATCGCGAGATCGCATTCCACCTGAACGCCTACAAGGAGAGCGGCGCGGAACTCATCATGGGCAGCGGCCACTTCGTGGGTCCGAAGACCCTTCAGGTCGCGTTGAACGATGGGGGTATCCGCTTGCTCGCGGGTGACGAGGTTGTCCTCAATGTTGGTACGCACGCAGCCATTCCTGATATCGCCGGTCTCAAGGCCGCGCGTGCGCTTACTCATATCGAAGCGCTGGAGCTCGACTACGCGCCGTCGCACTTGATCGTACTCGGGGGCGGCTATGTCGGTGTCGAAATGGCGCAGGGCTTCCGTCGGTTCGGCAGCCGAGTGACGATCATCGAGCCGGGTCGCCAGCTCATGGGACGGGAAGATGCCGATGCGGCCGAAGAGATTCAGCGCATTCTGAGCGGCGAGGGGATTGACGTGCTGCTGAACGCCCAACCCGTCAGTGTCCATGGTGTTTCCGGCGATACCGTGTCGGTGAGCGTGCGTACCCTCAAGGGCGAAGAGAAGATCGAAGGCAGCGACTTGCTTGTGGCAGTTGGCCGGGTCGCCAACACCGCAGGCATCGGGCTCGATGAAGCTGGAATAGAACTCGATGCCCGCGGCTTCATTCGTGTCAACGAACGTCTGCAGGCGACTACGCCCGGTGTCTGGGCCATCGGCGAATGCTGCGGCAGCCCCCAGTTCACGCATGTCTCGGTCGATGACTTCAGAATTGTAAGGGACAACATGGCAGGCGGCACCCGCAGGACCGACGATCGCCTCATTCCTTATGTCGTGTTCACCGATCCGCCGCTCGCACGTGTCGGCCTCTCCGAGCAGGAAGCCAAGCGGCAGGGTATCCCTGCGCGTATCGCGAAGCTGCCGATGAGTCATGTCCTGCGCACGGAGGCAACCGACGAGACCGACGGCTTCATGAAGGTTGTCGTCAGCGCGAACGACGACCGTATCCTTGGCTTTTCAATGATCGGTTCCGAGGCCGGCGAGGTCATGGCTGTCATCCAGGCCGCAATGCTCGCCGGCTTGCCGTACCCAAAGTTGCGTGATGCCGTGATAGCGCACCTCACCATCGCGGAAGGACTAGGCCCGCTGCTGGCAAACGTGCCGCCGCGGTCTTGATCGCACGCAGCGGCAGTGGAAACGATACCGGTGCTCCAAGACGAGCGCCGGCATCGGACGGCGGCCTGAATGCCGCCAGAGGGCCGAAATTCACATTTGAGAAAACCATTGTGGCCCCAAGGCCGTGTGGCGCGGCGCGTCGGCGTCTCACAGGAACCTTCCCAACGAGCTGCGATTATAGCCGGTGGAGGAGGACTGAAATGAACCAGCTAATCTATCTGATTGGCCTGATCGTCGTGATAATGGCCATCCTTTCGTTTTTTGGTCTGCGCTGAGGAGTTCGACCATGACAATCGAAGCTCCTACGCTCGTCGAAGACGAAGCGCTGACGCTAGCTGACGAAGTCCGATATCTGCATTGGACGCCCATAGTCGGGGGCGCGCTCGCTGCTGCGGCGTTTGCCTTCATCCTGATAACCTTTGGCGTCACCATCGGTCTTGGCGTCAGCTCGGCCTCTCCAACCTGGCGAGACGCATCCGCCGCGCTGGCGTTGCTGTCGGGGCTTTATCTGATCTTGCAGGCGATCGTCAGTTTCGGTCTCGGCGGGTACATTGCGGGTCGCACGCGCTGCGGCTTTGATGCGGCGCGCAACTTGGAGACGGAAACGCGGGACGGTCTTCATGGCCTGACGGCCTGGGCGCTCGCGGTTCTCCTCGGGGCCGCACTGGCGGCAATTGTGAGCGCAGCCGCGGTCAACCGTTCGTCTCCATCGCTTACGATGGGAAGCACCACCGCCGCCGAACCGCTTCTGAGCTACGAGCTCGATCGGCTGCTGCGCGCGCCACGTCGGCCTCCCAATGCTGATATCAGCGCCGAACGCGCCGAGGCCGGCCGGATACTCATGACGTCGTCGAGCCACAATGGGGTGAACGGTGATGACCGGACCTATCTGATTCAGCAGGTCCAGGCGTGGACCGGCCTTTCCGCTGGCGATGCCGAACGGCGAGTCGATCAGGCGATTGCGAGTTCGAAGACGGCGATCGCTCGCGCGCGTCGCAGCACCATCATCCTGGCGTTTTCGGTGGCGGTCGCCGCCTTGCTCGGAGCCGTCAGCGCCTGGGCGGCGGCAGTTGCGGGCGGTCGGCACCGCGACGGCGCGCCGCTTCCGGAATGGATGGCGTTTGCCGACAGGTTCGAGCCAAGAATTCCGGCGCGATAGCGGACTCGTCATCATCCACGTTCTTAAGATCGGCGGTCGCCGCGCGCTCTTCGACTGCGCTGCTACGACGCCGCGCGATGCGCCTCGTCATGTAGCCGCGCGAGCAGTGATCTTGCCGTGTCGTTCGACAGCAGCGTTGCGACGCTCACGCTGGGATCGGAACGCATATCGCGCTTGCCGTGGCTGGTGTGGCGCATGACGCTGGAGAGGCGACGCGCGATCGCATGGGCGTTGCGCAGGTCGGCGCCGGCGAACACGACGATGACTGATCCGTCTTCCTGGGCCGCGCCGAAATCCATCTGACGCATCAGGCGGCTGATGATGCGCGCGCCGTCGAACTGCGCGCGGGGATCGGCGGGATCGAAGGCGAAGCGCGCCACACTCAGCGCGCCGCCGTGCTCGGTGGTCTGATAGACGGCGGTGGCGAAATCGCGCTCAAAGGCAATGCGGGTGAGCAGGCCGGTGCGCGCATCGATCAGGCCCTCGGCGTCGATCGCGCGCAGCGTCCGGCTCAAATGCACTTCGAACGCGTGCTGACGCACCAAAGGCAGCGCGGTCGCGGCGACGACGGCCGGCTCGCCACCAATCAGCTCGAGATGCGGCAATTCGTAGCTCGGAGCGAGCCCGTCCGGCGTCGCCACGACCGGCAGATTGCGGAAGCGGGCATCTTCGGCGAGTACCGTCAGGAAGGCATCGATCACACGCAGCGTGAAGCCTTCGCCGAGCACGATGCCGTCGACGTCGCGGGAATTGAGATGCTTGGCGGCCGCCTCGATGCTGAGCGCGCCGACCACGCCGCAGCGCTCGCCGAGCACGACCGAGAGCGCCGGGTAGGCGCCGCCGCGGCCGATCAGGAGCACGGTCGCGTCGCGGCTGGTATCGATATCCGAAAGCAGGATCGGCGAAGGTGGCACCAAGCGCCGCATCACGGTCGAATGCAGCGAGCGGATGCGCAGCGCCGCGTTCAGACGCGCGAGCAGGCGGCTCGGGTGCTTCTCGGCGTGAAAGAACGGAATCGCATTGTCGGGCAACGCCGCTTCGGGATTGACGGCGATCAGCGGCAGATAGGGCTGGCGCGGCGCGATCATCGCTGCCAATTCGGCAAGTCCCGCCTCATCTCCGGTCGAGGCAGCGGCGATCACGGCGGCTGGCTGTACCTGGGCGACTGCGCGCGCGGCGTCAGTCCATGTGGTCTCGATCACCGGAAACAGCCTGCTCTCATCGAGCGCGCGCGCAAAGGCTGGCCGACCTTTGGTCGAGGCAATCAGGATCGGGCCTTGCTGGGGCATTCGGCAACTCGGATCGGGCGGAAGCTTTGGCCGCCATGCTAGTTGCCGCCGCTTAATGCAGCGTCAACGTGAGATCATGATCCGATTAGGCGGAATCGGATCATGATCTCATCGCTTTGTTTGAGCATGATCTTTTCGGAAAACCGGCTTCCACTTTTCCGGATCATGCTCTAACGCGGGGTTTGCTCAGATGCGGCCGGTCCGATCGCGAAAGGCTTCGACCATCAATGGATTGAGGCCGAGTTCTGTCATGGCGTTGCGGGCGCGCGCATTGTCCTGGGCGCGCCCGGCGAGGCGATGGCCGGCGAGGCGGTCGGGCAGAGCGGTGAGCAGCGCGCCCTGGCCGAGCCGGCGCGACCATTCCTGCAGGTCGTTGGCGAGGAAGCGGTAGCCACCAACCGCCATGATGCCGGACGGCGGCGCGGTGATATTGATGGCGCCGGTCGAACGGTCGAGCCGCGCTGCATATTCGGTGTCGACGTAGTCGCGGGGCGGCGGGGCTATCAACGCGTCGTTCGGCACTTGCGGCGGTGCGTAGGCTGCGGCGGGCACCATCGGCCCGCGCAGGCCAAGCGTACCCGTTGGCGTCAGCAGGATCTCGCCGGCAATGGAGGAGCCCGGGAGCTCGCGCGGCGCGCCATGCGGACCCGGCTGGATCGGCGCGGGTGAACCGTCCTCGGCGGTCCGGCGCGCGCCGAACAGGCCGGCTTCGCCGAACAGATAGACATCCGTTAGCGTCGCGCGCTGCGCGGTCCAGGACGCGCCGGCGGCGACCTGTTCGGGTGCCCGCCACAGCCCGATCACGTTCCGCACGCTCGGCATGTTGGCGTCGAGGTCGAGTTCGGCCAGCCGCAGCGCCAGAGGCGCAGGCGCAATCAGCGTGTCGCAGGCATGGTCATTGATCTGGGTCTGCAGCACCTCCTCGTCGAAGGGGTGGTGCAGTACCAAAGTGCCGCCGGTGAGCAGCCAGACTGCAAGCGAAGAAGCCAGCCCCGCGAAGGACATCGGGGCAAAAGTTGACATGATGGTTGCGCCCTGCGGCACGTCGCTCTCCAGCGACATCGCAAGTCCGCCGGCGATCACGGCGAAATGGGCGCGCGGTACCGGACGGAAGCCATCGGCGGTCACATCGAAGGAGATCAGCGAGGCCTTGCGGCCGTCCTGGATCACCGCCCGCGTGGTCGAGGATTCCCGCAGGATGGCCTGGTCGAGCGAGGCCATGCCTTCGGGCAGATCGTTGCCGAAACCGCAGACATGGCGGATCGAGAACGCTTCCGCCGCCGCGTTCATCGCGAAGTCGGCGTAGATGACGCCGTCGATCCGGCTCGTCGTCACGATCGCCCGCGCGGCGGTGCGGTTCAATGCCGCGGTCAGTTCGGCGTGCCGCCAGAGCAGCGGCATGGGCGCGACCACCAGGCCGCAGCGATGGGCCGCCAGCACCGTCAGCGCGAATTCGACCGTGTTCGGCAATTGCAGGGCCAGCACCGAATTGGCCGGCAATCCCGCTTCAATGAAATGCGCCGCTAGCGCCGAGATCGCGCGGTCGGCTTGCGCATAGGTCAATCGCTTGCGCGTCTGGCCGGTGATGCGCTGCTTGTTGAGCGGATCGACCAGCGCCAGCGCGTCCGGCTGCCGCGCCAGCACGCGCTTGAACAGGGAATCGAGCGTGGGCGAAGCGGACTGGGTCACGGGTTCAACGTCGGTTGCATCAACTTCGGTTGCATTACTTGGCCTGCGGCTACTTCGGTTGCGACTCTGGCCTCTGCCACCAAGTCTCCGGCAGGTAGCCGGTCAGGGCAGTGCTCTCTGGCCGTTCTATCCGATTCCAGCGCGCGATCCATTGCTCCGCGATGTTAAACAGGGGAATTGCGTAGAAGCCGGACATCAGCGTGCGGTCCAGCGCCCGCACCGCCGAGACGAAGGCGGGCCGCTCCCGCGCCTCCAGGAGCGCGGCGATCAGGGCGTCGATCGCCGGATCCTTGGCGCCCATGTAATTCCTGGTGCCGGGGATGTCGGCGGCCTGGCTGCCCCAATAGAACGACTGCTCGTTGCCGGGCGACAGCGATTGATCCCAGCGATTCTGGAGCATGTCGAACTCGTAGCCGAGCCGGCGCTGGTCGAACTGGACCGGATCGACCGCGCGCACGCGCACCTCGATGCCGGCACGCTTGAGGTCGCGCTGGCAAGCGAGCGCGATCCGTTCCTGGTCGCGGGTCGTCACCAGGATCTCGAACGCAAACGGCGCCTTGGTCGCGCGGTTGCGTAGCACCGTGCCCTCGAGCTCGTAGCCGGCCTCCGACAGCAGTGCGAGAGCGCTGCGCAGCGCGGTACGGTCGCGGCCTGAGCCGTCGCTGACCGGCAGGTGATAGCTGCCGTCGAGAATGTCGGGCGCAATATGCGCGTTCGCCTGCTGCAGCAATTCTCGTTCGCGCTCGTCGGCCGGGCGGCCATAGGCGGACAGCTCCGAGCCGGCGAAGAAGCTGCCGCTGCGGGCATAGAGGCCGAAGAAGTAGTTGCGGTTGATCCATTCGAAATCGAACAGGAGCGTCAGCGCCTTGCGCACGCGGACGTCTGCAAACAGCGGACGGCGGGTGTTGAACACCAGGAATTCGGAAGGTTGCGGCGTCCCGGTCTTGATGGTGTCGCGGATGACCTCGCCGTTGCGGGCCGCGGGAAAATCATAGCCGTCGTGCCAGCGCAGGGGCTCGGCCTCGACGCGGAAATCGTAGAGGCCGCGCTTGAAGGCTTCGAACTGGCCATTGGCCTCGCGGTAGAAATCAAGCCTGATCTCGTCGAAATTGTAGAGGCCGCGATTGACAGGAAGGTCGCGGCCCCAATAGTCCGGATTGCGCACCAGCGTGACGCTCGCGCCCGGCTTCACCGCGCCGACGCGATAGGGGCCGGAGCCGATCGGTCCCGTCATCGTGGTGTCCTCGAAGGTAGCCGGATCGACCGCGTGTTTCGGCAACACCGGCATCAATCCGAGGATCAGCGGCAGTTCGCGGTCGTTGGCGCCTGTGAGGTCGAAGCGCACCGTGAGCGGGTCGGGGGAATCGGCTTTCGCGACCTTCGCATAATATTGCCGGTGGTTGGGACGGCCGTGGTCGCGCAACAGCTCCCAGGAGAACAGCACGTCCTCGGCGGTGACGGGCTTGCCGTCGGAAAAGCGGGCGCGGGGATCGAGATGGAAGGTGACGTAGCTTCTCGCATCGTCGGTCTCGACCGTCTTGGCGAGCAGGCCGTAGAGCGTGAACGGCTCGTTATTGCCGCGCGCCAGCAGGCTCTCGACGACGAAACCCCTGATCTGCTGCACGGCGAGGCCACGAACGATCAGCGGGTTGAGGCTGTCGAACGTGCCGAGAATGCCCCAAGTCAGCCGGCCGCCCTTGGGCGCGTCGGGATTGGCGTAGGGCATATGGGTGAAATCGGCCGGCAATGCCGGCGCGCCGTGCATCGCGATCGCATAGCTTTCCGCCGCTCGCGCCGGGCCGGCCCCGACCAGCGCGAGCGCGATGGCGAAACCCAGCGCGGCGAGCACGCCACGCCCAGATGCAACCCAGGAGACGCGCGGAGCAACGCGTCGATCTGATTCGCGAAATCTCACGGAACGAGCTTTACCACAGGACTTTGCAACTCGCCGTGACGTTGGGGCAAACCTGCTTGCCGGCATTGATCTTTTCGTCTGCCGCTGTATTGAAGGCGTGCAATTGAACAGGACGGCAACGCCTGTCACGTATCCGCCTCAATTGACTAGGAGACAGCCGCCCCAAACGGCTAGGTGTCGGTGCCTGCAGCGGTTTCGGGCGCCGCCGTTGAGAAAGGGTTTTCCGCAATGAATTTCCGTATCTTGGCCGCGTCGGCCCAGCCGCGTGGGCGAATTTTCGCCGCCTTGGCAGCGACGGCCGTGTCCGCTGCCGTGCTTGTTCCCGAGGCCGGAGCTCAGCAGCCGGCGGCTCCCGCCGCGCCAGCGGCACCGAAGGCCGCTCCCAAGGCGGCGCCGAAGGCTGCCCCCAAGGCGCCCGCGCCGGCGGCCCAAGCTCAGCCGCCTGCCCAGGGCGCTCCAGCCGCGCAAGCCCAGCCGCAGCAGCCGCCGCCCCAGGATCAGCAGGTCCAGCTCATCTACGCGCCTTGGACCAAGTTCTGCCTCAAGGGCCAGGATGCCAACGCCAAGCAGGTCTGCTTCACGGGCAAGGACGGCCGTATCGAGTCCGGCCAGCCGGTGATCGCCGCCGTGATCATCGAGCCCGAGGGTGAGCCGAAGAAGATCCTGCGCGTGACGCTGCCGCTCGGCATGCAGCTCGTGCACGGCACCCGCATCATCGTCGACAACAACCCGCCGCAGCAGTCGCCCTATGTGATCTGCTTCGCCAATGGCTGCATGTCGGACTATGAGGCGACCCCCGAGCTGCTCAACAGCATGAAGAAGGGCCAGAACCTGGTGGTTCAGGCGATCAACGCCAACGGCGCGCCGCTGACGCTGCCGCTGCCGCTCGTCAACGAATTCGCCAAAGCCTATGACGGCCCGCCGACCGACCCGAAGGTGTTCGAGGAAAACCAGAAGAAGCTGCAGGAAGAGCTGCAGAAGCGCGCGGAAGAGGCCCGCAAGAAGCTTGAGGCCAATCCGCCGGCAACGGGTGTCTCCAGCCCGCCACCCGCGAAGTAACGGCGGGAAGCTTCCCGATACATCAAAGGCGCTCCGGCAGGAGCGCCTTTTTTGCTACGGGAGCGATCCGATCCGCGCCGCCACGATGCAGTGCAGCATCCGTGTCGCGTGCGAGCTAATTCAGCGAGGGATTGCGCGGACGGTAGCCGCCGGACTTGTCCTGGATAAATATCTCGGCCACCTGAGAGTGCCGGACCGGTTCGCCGGAATTGTCGGGCAGCAAGTTCTGCTCGGAGACGTAGGCGACGTATTCGGTCTCGGCGTTTTCGGCGAGCAGATGATAGAAGGGCTGATCCTTGTCCGGCCGCACCTCTTCCGGGATCGACAACCACCACTCCTCGGTGTTGTTGAATTCCGGATCGATGTCGAAGATCACCCCCCGGAAGGAAAACACCCGGTGGCGGACGATCTGCCCTATCTGGAACTTAGCGGTACGCGCTTTTATCATAGCTCGTCGATAGACCATGATGGCGGCGGATGCTAGGGGCAAGCGCGCGAATTAACCTTTCGCCTCCTGCCGGATTTTCCGGCATTTCCCTTGGAAAATCCCCAAAAAGACGCCATCCGTGGTCGATATCCTTAACCTTGCGCTGCCTTACTTCGGGCTGATCTTCATCGGTTTCGCCTGCGGTAAGGCCAAGGGCCTGCCCGAGTCCGGGCTCGCCTGGATGAATTTTTTCCTGCTCTACGTCTCTCTGCCGGCGCTTCTGTTTGGCATCATGTCAAAGACGTCGTTCTCGGAACTCAACAATCCGCCGTTCCTGGTGGCGACCACGCTCGGAACGATGATCGCCTTCTTCCTGGCGATGCTGGTCGCCAAGCTCCTTGGGCGGCTGTCGCTGCGCGAGGCGACGCTCGCGGGGCTCTCCGGCGCCTATGGAAATATCGGCTACATGGGTCCTGGTCTGGCGCTCGCGGTGCTGGGGCCGAAGGCTGCGGCGCCGACCGCGCTGATCTTCTGCTGCGACAGCATCTTCCTGTTCTCGATCGTGCCGCTCCTGGTGGAGTTGACGGACCGCGACCATCCCTCGCTGTTGCACGCGCTCGGCGTGGTGGCGCGCCAGATCGTGCTGAACCCGCTGATCATGGCGGTGTGCTTCGGCGCACTTGCCGCGGCCCTGCACCTGCGTTTTCCGGTTGCGCTGGATAATACGCTATTGTTCCTGCAGAACGCGGCGGCGCCGGTGGCGCTGTTCGTGCTCGGCGTCACCGTCGCGCTGCGCCCGCTCGATCGGATTCCGTGGGACGTGCCGGGCGTGATTGCCGTCAAGCTTCTGGTCCATCCACTGCTTGCGTTCGGACTGATGCTGGCGTTCGGCCCCTTCGCGCAGCCTTGGGCCGCGACCGCGGTGCTGATGGCCTCATTACCGCCGGCGCTGAACGTGTTCGTGATCGCGCGGCAGAACGACACCTGGGTCAAGCCGGCCTCGGTCGCCGTGCTGGTCGGGACATTTGCCTCCGTCGTCACGCTAACCAGCGTGATGTTTGTGTTGCAAACTGGACGGCTGAGTTTCCCGTGAGGTGCTCTCAGCTCGCGCGCCGCCATGACGGCGCGAGCCCCTCGCGCATGGCGAGCCGCCGGAGCGGGCCGATCGATCCGATCAGGTGCAGGCCCGCAGCGCGGATTGACTGCATGGGGAGGAAGTCGCTGAGCAGCGAACGGTTGGCGAGATCGATGACAAAGGTCCGGCTCATGACGTCGCCGCGCCGCGCCGACTGGTAACGCGCCAATACCTGCGGCGAGCCGGGGTCTTCGCCATGCGAGAGCCCTTCGCCGGCAAGCCTGGCGATATCGGTGGCATCCCGCAGCCCGAGGTTGAGGCCCTGCGCGCCGATCGGCGGCACCACATGAGCGGACTCGCCGACCAGCGCGATCCGGTTCCTGGCAAACTGCCTGGGCTGTTCGATCGCCAGAGGAAACAGATTGCGCCCCGGCTCGACCTCGACGCGGCCGAAAATCGAATGCGACTGCTTCTCGGCGGCGTCAGACAGTTCCGCATCGGAGAGCGCCATCAGCCGCTCCGCTTCCGACGCGGAGGAAACCCAGACCACGCTGCAGCGGTTGCCGGGCAGGGGCACGAACACGACGGGGCCGTGCGGCGTGTGGAATTCGGTCGAGATGTTCTTGTGCGGGCGCGAGTGGGCGATGTTGAAGGTCAGGGCCGACTGCTTCAGGTCGCGGCGGCTGATTTCGATGCCCGCGGCCTCGCGAGACTGCGACTGCCGGCCATCGGCGCCGATCACCAGCCGCGCCGCCAGCGGCTCGCCGCGGCCGGTCCGGATCGTGACGATGGCTTCTTCCGGATTGATGATCTCGGCTTCATCGTCGACCCGCGTCAGACCAGGCAGTTCCGCCGCACGTTGTTCCAGCGCCGCGATCAACGAGCGGTTGTCGACATTGAAGCCGAACTGCTCAAGATCGATCTCCTCGGACGAGAACCTCACTTCCGGGGCGCGGATCAGCCGCCCGGTGTCATCGACCAGCCGCATCACCTTCAGCGCCGCGGCCTTCGCGGCCAGACGCCGCCAGACATCCAGCCGCTCGAGCAGGTCGATCGAGGCGCCGAGCAGCGCCGTGGTGCGGTTGTCGGCATAGGGCGCGCGGCGGGCGAGCAGGGCGGTCTTCGCCCCGGCATCCGCAAGCGCGATGGCGGCGGTCAGCCCAGCAGGGCCACCGCCGATGACCACTGCGTCATAGACATGCGGTGCATCACTCATATCGGGACATTTGACGGGATTGGCGGCATTTTCAAGCCATCAAATTCGATAAAATCTTTCCACCGGTTTGCGCGGCGGAACGCCGCAAGCGCGGATATGCAAACACAGGCGATTCCTGATAGCACTGCCCGGCGATGGAAATCGACCAGACCAGCCAGCCAGCTACGTTTCGGGCATCGCTGCGGATGCGGATGGCGGCATTCTCCGTGCACATCTTCACGGCGATGGGGGCGGGCGTCGCGCTGCTCGCGCTGATGGAGGCCGTGCGCGAGCACTGGGCCGATATGTTCGGCTGGCTCGGGGTGGCCCTGGTCATCGATGCGATCGACGGTCCGATTGCGCGCAAGCTCGACGTGGTTCGGCTGCAGCCGAACTGGTCCGGCGAGGTGCTCGACCTCGTCGTCGATTTCGTCACCTATGTCTTCGTTCCCGCCTATGCGATCACTGCCAGTCATTTGCTGCTGCCGCTGGCGGCGCCGATCCTCGGCATCGGCATCGTGATATCGAGCGCGCTGTATTTCGCGGACCGCAGGATGAAGTCCGCCGACAATCATTTCCGCGGCTTTCCGGGGCTTTGGAATGCAGCGGCCTTCTATCTGTTCCTGCTGCATCCGCCGCCGGCATGGTCGAGCCTTGCCGTGGCGGTCCTGATCGCGCTCACCTTCGCGCCGATTCACGTGCTGCATCCCCTGCGCGTGACGCGGCTGCGCTGGCTGACACTGTGGGTGATGTCGGCCGGAGCGGTGCTGGCGCTCTACACGCTCGCCCGCGACTTTGACGTCGGCACGCCGATCATCGTGGCACTCTGCGTGATCGCCGCCTATGTCGCCGGCAGCGACGCCGTCATCCGGTTGATGAGGTCACTCAGAACATGATCGAACTGTTGGCCAGCCCGGAAGCGTGGGCGGCGCTACTTACGTTGACGGCGCTGGAGATCGTGCTCGGCATCGACAACGTGATCTTCCTGTCGGTGCTGGTCTCCCGCATCCCGCCGCACCAGGCAAAGCGCGCGCGGCAGATCGGCTTGTTCCTGGCGCTCGTGTTCCGCATCCTGCTGCTCAGCCTGCTGGTGTGGCTGATCGGGTTGACGGAGCCGGTGATCACGGTGAGGGGGCTCGCGCTGTCCTGGCGCGACATCATCCTGATCGGCGGCGGGCTGTTCCTGATCGCAAAGGCGACCCACGAAATTCATGGCGAAGTGGAAGCGCCGGAAGGTGAGGAAGAAGCGGCGTCGGGCGGCAGCGCGTTCTTCTGGGTGATCGTCCAGATCATCATCATCGACATGGTGTTCTCGCTGGACTCGATCATCACCGCGATCGGCATGGCGCAGGATTTGGAGGTTATGGTCGCGGCCGTCGTGATCGCCTGCATCGTCATGTACGTCTCGTCGGGGCCGGTGGCGCGTTTTGTCGCAGAGCATCCCACCACCAAGATGCTGGCGCTGGCGTTCCTGGTGCTGATCGGCGTGGCGCTGGTCGCCGACGGCTTCAGCTTCCACATCCCGCGCGGCTACATCTATTTTGCGATGGCGTTCGCCGCCGCTGTGGAGATGTTCAACGTGTTGGCGAGGCGCAACCGGAAGAAGGCGGTCAAGTAGCCGATCCGGCCCCGCGAGTTGACAACAAGGCGCTGATGGCATTCGGTTCGGTGGCTACGAGATAAGTTGAGGAGAGCCCGACATGACCAAGGCCGTGCGCGTGCACAAGGTGGGAGGCCCGGAAGTCCTCACTTACGAGGACGTCGAGGTGCCGGCGCCGGCCGCGGGCGAGGTGCGGATTCGCCAGCACGCGATCGGGCTCAACTTCATCGACACCTATTTTCGCACCGGCCTCTACAAGGCGCCTGGTCTTCCCTTCATCGCCGGCAACGAGGCGGCAGGCGAAGTGGTCGCGGTCGGTCCCGGCGTGACGAATTTCCATCTGGGCGACCGCGTCGCCTATTATTTCAACCTCGGCGGCTATGCCACCGAGCGCGTCATCCCCGCCGACAAGGTGGTGAAGCTGCCCGACCATATCACCTATGAGCAGGGCGCCGTGCTGATGCTGAAGGGGCTGACGGTCTGGTATCTGCTGCACAAGACCTTCAAGGTGGAGCCGCACCACCGCGTGCTGATCCACGCGGCCGCCGGCGGAATCGGATTGCTCGCCTGCCAATGGGCGCGTGCGATGGGTGCCCACGTCATCGGCACCGTCGGCTCGAAGGAGAAGGCCGATCTCGCGCTCGCCAACGGCTGCGATCACGTCATCCTCTACAATGAGGAGGATTTTGTCGCGCGGGTGAAGCAGATCAGTCGCGGGGAGCTTTGCGACGTCGTCTATGACGGCGTCGGCAAGACCACCTTCCCGGGCTCACTGTCGTGCCTGAAGCCGCGCGGCCTGTTCGTGAGCTTCGGCAACGCGTCCGGTCCCGTGCCGCCATTCGCGCTCGCCGAGCTCAACAACCACGGCTCGCTGTTTGCGACCCGGCCGAAGCTCAACGACTACGTCGCCACCCGGAACGAATTGCTCGAAGGCGCTGACACGCTGTTTGCCGCCGTGATCAACGGCAAGCTGCACGTGCCGATCAATCACGCCTACGCGCTGAAGGATGCCGCGCGTGCGCATATCGATCTGGAGAGCCGGGCCACCACGGGGGCGTCGATCCTGAGGCCGTAGTTCTCTTGCGTCATTGCTTCGCTGCGCTCGCAATGACGGGTGGAGCGTCTCTGATTCAAATGTCAAACAGCGTCTCCGCTGTCATCGTCCGGCTTGACCTGACGATCCAGTATTCCAGAGGCGGCTGAGCTTGAGCCGAAAGGCCGCCGGGTAGTGGATGCCCCGCCTTCGCGGGGCATGACGGTGGAGTGAGGGTGAGCGCTTACGTTCTCGCGACGCTTTGCGTCCGAGCTTTGCTTCATTTTCCACCCTCTCAATCAGCAGAGGGCGCAGGGAAAGCCGGGTGCTGGTTGCACCCGTGGGCCCCGTGCAGCAAAAAGCACGGGGGTAGGACCACAGGTTCAACCGAAGCATTCCGGCTTTCCCTGCGCGATGGTTTACGGC